>JAJFUG010000115.1 GCA_021372515.1 bacterium | reverse complement strand
TCCTCGGGCAGCATGTCCAGGGCCACCTCGCCGCTCATGGCGGCGTGGCAGACATTGAGCTGTTCCCGCCCGGCGGGATGGGCCAGGATCAGCCAGCCGCCGGGACGCAGCACGCGGCGCAGCTCGGCCAGGCAGGCGCTTTTATCATCCAGGTGCGGGAACACCCGGAACAGCACCGCCGCCTCGAACCGTGCCCCGGCCAGGGGCAGGACTGCGGCTTCCGCCTGGAAATAGAACGCGCGCTCCAACTGCTTGGTCCGTGCCTGGACCAGCATCGCCCCCGAGATGTCGAAAGCGGTCACCTGGCCGGCCGGGCCCAGCACGCCCAGAAGCGCGGCGCTCACCTGGCCGCTGCCGCAACCCACCTCCAGCACCCGCCATCCGCGCCTGAGGCCCATCTCCCGCACCAGGGACTCGATCTTGCAACGCTCGCTCTCGGCGCTGTTTTCGCGGTCCCAACCCTCGGCGTGGCAGTCGAAAAAGCGCCGCTTGCTTTGCGGCCCCCGCGTCTCAGAATGCGCCATGGCCGGCCTGCCTCCTTTTGGGTGAAAGAAGCAGCGAAAGCCCGAACAGCGCGCTGGAGGCCACCACCACACAGGCCCCGGAGGGCAGGTTGAACAGGCTGGACAGGAGCATCCCCGCCACTGCCGCCAGCACGCCGAACAGCGCGGAGATCAGGAACAGGCGGCTCATCCGGTAGGTGAACTGCCAGGCCGCGGCCGCCGGGTTGACTATCATGCTGAACAGCATCAGCCCGCCCACCGTGTCCAGGTTGACCGTGACCGTGGCCCCGCACAGCACCAGCAACAGGTACCAGGTGAACCGCTCGCGCAGGCCCGAGGCGGCCGCCACCTGCCGCGAGAACATCACCGCCCGGAACTCCTTGTAGAACAGGAACACAGTGGCGAGCCCCAGCGCGGTCACCACGGCCAGGCGCAGGATATCCTCGCCGGAGAGCAGGAGGATGTTGCCCCAGATCAGGCCCAGCATGTCGTTGCGCGGAGTGGGGGACAGACCGATCCCCAGGAACGCCAGGCCCATCATCAGCGAGAAGATCACGCCCAGCGAGATATTGGGGTCCATCCGCACCCGGTCGGTCAGCGGACCCACGGCGAACGAGGCGGCCAGGGCCAGCGCGAACCCGCAGCCCGCCGGGGGCAGTCCGGCCAGAAGGCCGAACACCGCGCCCGCCATGGCTGCGTGCGACATGGCCACGCCGATGAACGGGATGCGCATGGTCACGATGAACACGCCGATCACCGAGCAGCCCACCCCGCACAGGACCGAGGCGGCCAGGGCGTTGCGGAAAAATGGGAATTGCCAGAGTTCGAAAAGGCTCACCGCAGTCATTCCTGGAAGATCTGGTAGCGTCCGCCGCGCAGCTCCAGTTCCACCCGGCAGCCGTACAGCTCGGAAAGCCGCTCCGGGGTGAGGCATTGTTCCTTGGGGCCAGCGTCCAGAATAGCTCCCGCGCGGACCAGGGCCACATGGCCGCAGCCGGCGGGCAGGCTCGAAATCTCGTGTGTCACGACCAGCACTGTCATCCGGCGGGTCTGCTGAAGGCGGTCCACGCTGTCGAGAAAACGCAGGGCCGCGCGCGGGTCGAGCGCCGCGGTCGGCTCGTCCAGGATCAGCAGCTCCGGCTCCTGGGCCAGGGCCCGGGCCAGAAGGACCCGCTGGCGCTCACCGCCCGAGAGAGTGCCGAAGGGGCGCTCCAGAAGGTGGGCCACCTCCAGCTCGGCGGCGCAGCGAGCGGCGGCCTCGTGGTCCGCGGCGCTCAAGGGGCGCAGCAGCCCACGCCGCCCGGTCCGGCCGATCAGGACCACCTCGCGGGCGGATATCGGCAGGCCCTCGTCGAAAAACAGGTGCTGGGCCAGGAACCCCACCCGTTTGCGCAGCTCGGTCAGTTTCCAGTTGGCCAGGTCTTTTCCGAGCACGGCGGCTTTGCCAGCGGCCAGGGGGACAAACCCGGCCGCCAGGCGCACCAGGGTGGACTTGCCCGCACCGTTCGGCCCCACTATCCCCCAGAACTGGCCGCTATCGACCCGCCAGGATACCTCGTGCAGCACAGTCCGTCGGTGCAGGACCACCGTGGCCCGCAGAAACTCGATCTCCGTGCTCATGGCTGGCTTTCACCCTCGGCGGCCCGGATCAGCAGCTCCAGGTTGTCGGCCAGAAGGCCCGGCCAGTCGCCGTTGCGCTCGTTGGTGCCCGGGAAATTGCTGAGGATGCAGACCGGCAGGCCGGTCTGGGCCGCCACCGCGCGGGCGACTTTCTCGCCGCCGCTCTGAAGGTTGCCCACCACGAAAACTGCCCCGCCCTCGCGCCCGGCTTTGATTATCCGGCCCAGGCTCAGGGCCGAGAGCTCCTCGGGCGAGTTGGTGAACGTGCCGGCGGACTTGGCCCCGGCCCAGAGCGCGAACGCAACCTGCTTGTCCGAGCAGAGCGCAATCCGCCCGGCGATCCCAGATTGATCCAGGCGCGCGCGGGCGTGGGTTTCAGCGGAGTCGATCATGACAAGCGCCGCGGCGTAATTTGCCTCCAGGCTGTCGTCCAGTGACGGGAAAGCCTCGGCCAGGATGCCCTTGAGCTGCTCCAGGGCGCGGCGGAAATTCTGCGGGACCAGCAAGTGGCCGGGAGTCTCCAGCACGGCCAGGTGCATACCGGGGTTCTGCTCGCGGAAACGGTTGTCCAGGTAGGCCTGATAGTCGTGGCGCACGATCAGGACCGAGCGGGCCAGCCGCGCGGCATCGCCGGGCCGCAGGTCATAGGTGCCCGGACAGGAGGCGGGTGGGATCAGGGTCTGGACCTCGATCCGGCCAGGGGCGAGAAGCTCCAGCATGCAACCGATCATGCTGGTCGAGGCGGTCACAACCGGACGCTCCCCGGCCAGGGCGCGGGCCGCAGGGTTGACAGCGGCTGACAGAGCCAGGACAAGCAACAGTCTGACCGTGAAACGTGGCATCGGTTCCTCCAAAAAAAAGACGGGAGGGGACGCCTCCCCCTCCCGTAGGGATTGCCATCGGGTTCAGCGGTTGAAAGATAAACCGAAATAGGCCGTGGCGCCAGGCATTGGATAGCCGGGCTTGAACTCGTAGTCCGTGTCGGTCAGGTTCTCCACCGCCAGGAACAGGCTGCTGTGCTCGAAAGAGGCCCCGGCCCGGCCGAGGTAGTAATCGACCCGGGTGTTGAGCGTGGTGAACGCCTCCACCTTGCCCATCACGCTGCCGAAACGGTCGTTGGCCACCCAGCGGTCACCCACGGACTCCAGGTCCAGGCTCAGGTGCAGCCTGGGGGCTACGATCAGGTTGGTGCCCAGGGTGAACATGTAGCCCGGGGCCTGGGGCAGGTCGGAGGGGGTGGAATTCATCACGCTGAGGCCGCCGTAGAGCGAGAACCGGCTCAGCGCCGACCAGCTGGCCGAAAGCTCGGCCCCGGTGGTCTTGAAACTGCCCACGTTGCCGAACGAGGGCGGCGGCGGAGGTGGCGAGACAAAACTGATCATGTCCTCGCCGTCATCGTGGAACAGGCTCAGGTCCAGGGTCAGGCCCTGGCGCGGGGTGACCTTGCACCCGAGTTCGTAGTGCTTGACCCGCTCGGGTTTCAGGTCCTCGTAGGCCGGACCCTGGCGGTTCCAGGCCACATTGTAGAACCAGACCGCGTACACCCCGGCGTAGTTGTAGCCACGCGCGAAATTGCCGTAGAGCTGCCACTTGTCCCCGGCCAGCACCACTCCGGCCTCGGGGGCGGCCTCGTTGTCGTAGGCCGAGTGCCAGTTGTAGCGCGCCCCGGCCGAGGGGGTGAGGCTCAGTCCCGGTCGCAGCTCGAAGCTGTGCGACAGGTTGGCGTAGAGCGCGGTGCTGTAGAAATATTTCGAGGGCATGCTCTTGGTGGCCGCGGGTTTGTCCATGTGCAGCTCGGTGGCCTTGCCGCCGTAGGCGTCGTAGTCCAGGCCCACGGTGAGCTGGGTGGCCTCGGCCAGGGCGATGTTCTGGCGGGCGCGCAGTCCGCGGTTGAGGTAATCTGTGTTCGTGTCGTAGGGGTCGCTCGCGGCGGCGTCCCACTGCTGCCAGTTCATGCTGCCGTCATCCGCGTACAGCCTCACGAAACCGTCCGCGCGCTCGCTGTGGTTGGCCAGTGTCAGGTTGGCGGTGAAATCGGTGTTGTTGAACCGTCCCCGCACCGGAGGCGGCGAACTGACCACACCCGGGTCATCCGCGGTGTTGTCGTAGTGCGACAGGATGAGCGAGGCGTCCCAGGTGTCCGAGATGTTGTAGCCGATCCGTCCCCAGTAATTTTTCAACTCACCATAGGCCTGCTTGCGGTGACCGTCCGTGCCCTTGGCCGCCGCTCCCAGATAATAGTCGAAACGGCCCTCTTTGCCCCCGTGGTTGAACACCAGGTTGTAGGTGTCGTGCGAGCCGTAGAGGGTGTTGAGTTCGGTCCGGAACCCGTCGCTGTGCATGCGGCGGCTGTGGAGGTTGACCGCGCCGAACGACATGTTGCCCATCTCAACCGGCTGGGGTGACTTGAACACGTCGATGCTCTCCAGATTATCCACGCTCAGCACGTCCATCAGCGGGTGTGTCCAGAGGCCGACAAACTTCGGGACGCCATCGACCAGCATCTCCACCGAGGCGCCGGGACGGCCCGCTCCCATGCCGCGGATGTAGATCGCGCCGCCCTCGCCGCCGCCGTAGCTGCCCACCAGATTGTGGCGCGAGATCATCACGCCCGGCACCCGGCGCAGCGCAGAGGGCAGGTCCAAGGCATCCAGGTCGCGCACCTGCTGCTCGCTGATCCGTGTGACCGCCACACCGGTCTTGCGTATCTGAATCTCGTCGATCACCGCCTTGCCCACCACCACCACGGGCGGGAGCTGGTAGACTGTATCCGGATTTATCTCCGCCGCCGCCGGGCCGGCCACAACCGAGGCCGCCAGCAGCATCAGCCCGAACCACGAATGCCTGTGCACGACTCCTCCAGTTTGTTGGTTTGATCCATCGTGTTACGATTTTTAAAGATGTAATACGAATATAGGGAGGCTCACCCCGGCGCACAAGGAATAAATTCATTTTTTCAGGGAGCGCTGGCATCGTTTCCAGGCGGGAATCTGCGACAGGGGTTTACTCGGCAGGCCGGAACTGATATTTTATCCGCATGAATATTCTGTTCCTCACCTACCAGGGCGACCTGGGCGGGGCGACCCGCTCGATGGATTACCTGGCGCGCGGCCTGGCCGCGCGCGGGCACACGGTCTATTTCGGCTGCCGGCGCGAGGCGCGGCTCTGGGATGACCTTTCAGGCTCGAAAGTGCACCTGGCGCCGATGGAGTTCGGCCGTCTGGGCGGGCCAGCGGTCCGCCAGATCGACAACCTCTGCCGCGAGCACGATATCCAGATAGTCAACGCCCAGTCCAGCCAGGACCGTTACGCCGCGATGCGGGCCAAGCTGGTCCACCGCACCCCGTTCAAGCTCGTGTTCACCCGCCGTCAGATGCCCGATTCCAGCCGCTTGAGCGGGCTTCTCACCACCCTGTGCGCGGACCGGGTGATCGCGGTCAGCCGGGCCGTGGGCGAGGCCCTGGCCGGGCGCTGGGTGGCGCGGAGGCTCATCGAGGTGGTGTACAACGGCACCCCGCGCGAAAAGTACGAGGGCCTCGACCCGGCGGGCACGGCCCGCCTGCGCGAGCGCCTGGACATCCCAGAGGGCGCCACCGTGATCGGTTGCATCGCGCGCAAGAAACGTCAGGACATACTGCTGGCGGCCCTGCCCTGGCTTCCCCCCGAGGCCATTATCCTCCTGGTCGGCCCGGGCCGTCAGCCGGAGTGGGACTCGATCCTCGACCGCCTGCGCCCCAAGCAGCGGGTCATCATCCTGGACCATGAGGAGCGCAGCCTGCTGTTCTATCCGCTGCTCACGGTGAGCGTGCTGCCCTCCCTGCTCGAGGGCCTCAGCCAGACCATCCTCGAATCCATGGCCCTGGGCGTGCCGGTGGTGGCCAGCCGCTGGGGCGGCAACCCGGAGATCGTGGAGGAGGGCGAAAGCGGGCTGCTGTTCGAGCCGCTGAACCCGCGCGACCTGGCGGCCAAGGTCAACCGTCTGCTGGAGGACCGGGAACTGGCCGGTCGGTTCATCACGCGGGGCCGTGAGCGGGCGCTGGTCGATTTCAGCGTGGAGCGCACGGTGGAGAACACCGAGCGGGTGTTCCAGCGCCTGCTGGAGGGCTGAGGCAGCCAGTCCCCGATCACCGGGTCGCGCGGGGGAGCCGCCGGCCCACGCTGTGATCGTTCCGGTAAGCCGGCCGCTGACTCGATTGCGTTCACAGTTATAGTCCATCCGCAACCCTCCTGTTGAATGCGTTCTTGAAAAAACTTGACAAGCCCGAAATGTTGTGCGATTAATAATTGCGTGCAGCAAGCAATTATAAGCAGGCGACGGGTTCCGACGGTATCTCCGCTGGACTACTATTGGCGTAATATCTTGATGCAGATATGGAATCCCGGATTGGATCAGGGAAGCATTTTCTCCCCGTCAGGAGCATGCTGAATGAAAACCGCTGGACGAATGAAAAAAGTGCTTGTCGTTTCAGTGTTGGTCCTCGCTCAGACCGGCTTTGAAATCAGGGATGTATCAGCCGGGGACGGAAAACAGCCCGGCTACGTCTCGGGGGAGTTCATCTTCCCTTTGGACAACAAGCCCACCCCGCAATGCCACGCCTCGACGGTCGTTGAGGCCGACTCAGGGATTGTGGCCGCCTGGTTCGGTGGGACGCGCGAGAAAAATCCCGACGTCGGCATCTGGGTTTCTCGTTTAGAGGGCGAAGGCTGGTCGACGCCGGTTGAAGTAGCTGACGGCGTACAATCGGATACAATGCGTTACCCCTGCTGGAATCCGGTGCTGTTCCAGCCCATCAAAGGCCCATTGATGATTTTCTATAAGGTGGGGCCGGATCCGGTGCGGTGGTGGGGAATGCTGATGACCTCAAAAGATGGTGGTAAAAGCTGGAGCAAACCGGAACGATTACCGGATAACATTCTCGGGCCTATAAAGAACAAACCAGTCCAATTGAGCAGCGGCGAAATCCTGTGTCCATCGAGCACCGAAAACGCCGGCTGGAGAGTGCATTTCGAGATAGCGTCCGCTTCGGCCGACACCTGGGAAACGGTTGGTCCGATCAACGACGGGAATGAGTTTGCGGCCATTCAGCCCACTGTTTTCCGTCATGCGGACGGTGCTTTGCAAGCCCTTTGCCGAACTCAACAGGGAGTGATTGCTGAAAGCTGGTCCCATGATAACGGGAAAACCTGGAGTGCGATGGAACCGACCGGACTGCCCAATCCGAATTCAGGGATCGATGGTGTAACGCTCAAGGACGGCAGGCTGCTCCTGGTGTACAACAATTCGATTCAGTCCAGATACCCTCTGAACGTGGCGGTCTCAAGAGACGGGAAGAGATGGTCGGAAGTAATGACCTTGGAGGATCAGCCGGGGGAGTATTCGTATCCGGCAGTCATTCAAAGTTCGGATGGAATGGTCCATATCACGTATACGTACAATCGCGTTGCGATAAAGTATGTCCTGCTG
>JAJFUG010000114.1 GCA_021372515.1 bacterium | reverse complement strand
GTCCGGTTAAAATTTAAGGGATAGAGCCAATTGAGGTTGATTTGGTTTAAGTAATTTGAGCTTGTCGAACTTGATTCTTAGAACTTCAATAATATCAACATGTTCCATCAACAGCTCGCCGATGACCTTTGTCAGTTCATGCAAGGAGTAGGCATAGCGGGTCTGGAACTTGATAAACGTGAGCAGAAGATAGTAAATCATCGCGGCCCAGATTTGAGTCATCACGGCGTTTTCGCTGGCGCCGAGGAACGTTTTAATTTTGAGGTTCTGCTTGATCCATTTGAAGAATAACTCTATCTGCCAGCGGTGTTTATACAGCTCGGCAATCGTGGAAGCCGCCAGTTTGAAGTTGTTGGTGATAAAAACCAGTTCTACATTTCTTTTTTTGTCATAAAAAGTGATCCGCCTCAAGGTCTCAGGATATGCCCTTTGCTGGCGGTAGCCGGTGAACCGTATAATCTGATCGGAGAGGATGCCCTTGTTTTTGGGCACTTCCTGCTGTCCGGCTACTTCGTATCCAAGGTTCGTCTTGGCCCTGGTGATAAAAAATACGCGGTTTAACTGTAGAGAATGTAACCACTTAAAGTCGTAATAGCCGCGGTCTACCGTGATTATGCTGTCCGGTGGAAGGACCGGAAAATTATAACTCTCATCGTTTACCACTCTTACATCGTTGCATCTGGCCGTGGTCAGCGTGATGAACGAGGGCAGACAGCCGTTGTGGTCAAGAAGAGTATGTATCTTCATTGCCCCCTTGCGCTTCTGGTAGTCCGCCCAGGGGAACACCGTCAAACAAAGCTTTACCAGCGTGGAATCCATGCTGTAAAGCGGGTTCTTGAACCTGAACTTATGGCCTGGAGCCAGGCTCTGGCATTTGCCCAGAACATCGTAAAACACAGCCTTGTATATATCCGAGCTGCGCTTGTTGTTCGCATCGGCAAGAGTGCTGCGCGAGACACTCTCCAGACCCAGGTGATACCACTTCCGCTGCTGGCTGCGCAGGCTTACCGCTATATCGCGCAAGCTCTTCAGTCCCCTGGCCTGCGAATACAAAAGCACCGTGAGCTGCTGCCAACAACTGAAACAGCGCGTACGCTTGTCTCCAGAATACTTCTCAACACTGTTCTTGAATCCCGGACGAGAAATAAGTTGCATAACCTGACCGAATACTGTATTCCTTGTCATCGGGCTAACCTCCTGTTTTCTTATTCAGATTTGCGGTTGGCGCTTCAAATCTAATAAGAAATAGGGTTAGCCCGCTTTTTTTCTACCTTAACCGGACACTACTGGGTGCTACCTATAAGGTTTACCCAGCCGACAGATGCAATCAAATAACCAAAGAAATGGCGCACACGAGTAAATAAACTTTTTCGTGCTCTTGGGATGCGGCAATTATAGTTGAAGTCATAAAGATTTAACTCTCCACAGTATGGACAAATAAATGATCCCTGTTTGCTTAATGTTACTTCTGATTCACAGCCACAACAGATGCGTTTATTGGGGGGCATTGTGCTATTTATTTTTTTTATTCTTCGACCATACTTTTCTGCACGAGCAAGCGACCGCTTAAGTTTCCACTTTTCCCAGAAGTACCACATCACTTCCCCTCCTGGATGAAGTCCCAGAGGATGCCGGAGACATCGGCGAGTCGGCCGCCCTCCTAGAAGTTGACCACCTGACGACAGAAACGCTCGACAGCCCAGACGGGCACGCCGCGGGGGAAATCCCGTTTCGCTGTTCCGGTGGCGGCCCAGCGGCGGGGGTTCTTGGCTTTGGCGATCCAGTTGTATCTTCAGGGGCACGGCGCGCGCCGTGCCCCTTCTTTGGTACGAAACTGATTCGGACAAGCCGCTCAGCTCGATTCCCAGCGCTTGACCGTGAAGGATTCGACCCGCTCCCAGACCGGGTTGTGCCCGATCCCAGGCTGCTGTGAAAGCTGGTAGGTGCCCTGGCGCGACATCACGTTCTCCGGCTCGGTGATGTCGGGCCGGTAGAAACGGCAACTCGGCATTATATCGCTGGGCAGCTTGATATTGGGCAGGGAGGCGAACTCGATGCAGATCGACTCGCCGATAGCGCTCTCCAGCATCCCTCCGACCCAGCAGGGGATGCCGCTGGAGGCGCAGACATCGTGAATCTTGATCGCCTCGTAGAGGCCGCCCACCCGCGAAATCTTGATGTTGATTATTCTGCAGGCCTTGATCTGCGCCGCCTTGCGCGCGTCCTCGGCCGACTTGATCGACTCGTCCAGACAGATTGGGGTCTTGAGCTCGGCCTGAAGCGTGGCGTGGTCGATCAGGTCGTCATAGGCCAACGGCTGCTCGATCTGCACCAGGCCGTAGTCATCGAAATGCCGCAGGGTGTCGATATCCTCCAGCGAATAGGCGCTGTTGGCATCCACCTGCAGGGCGATGGCCGGGAACCGGCCGCGCACCTTGTCCAGAATCTTGAGGTCCCAGCCGTGTTTCACCTTGATCTTGATCCGCTGGAACCCCATATCCAGCGAGGCCTGCACGGCATCCAGCAGTTGCTCCGGGGTGTCCTCTATCCCCAGGCTGTTGCCGCAGCCGACAATCTTGTTTTTATCTCCGCCGAGGGTTTCGTGCAGGGGCTTGCCCTTGAGGCGGGCCTCCAGCACCCACCAGGCGGTCTCCAGGGCCGCCTTGGCGAACCCGTTGCCCCGGAACTGGCCCAGCACCGCGTTGATACTCCCGGGCGTGTCGAAGCGCCGCCCCACCACCTCGGGGGCGAAAATGTCACGCACCATATGGAACGCGGTCTCGGCGGTCTCATGGCCGTAGATAGGTGTGTTCCAGGGCGGGGCCTCGCCCCAGCCCTCGTCGCCCTCTCCGCGCAGGCGCACCAGGATCGAATCTATGTGGGTCAGGCGCCCGCTGCTGATCTCGAAATGATGGAGCAGGGGAAGGCGCAGGTGGAACACTTCGAGCTTTGAGATAAGCATTTTTTGCACTCCCTCGGACTGAACCAACGCCGAAACGAACCGCTCTGTAGATGAAAACCGATGAAATCCGGAACCGGTTGACCGTGGAACTGGACAAGCGTACCGCTCCGCGGGTAAATTTCCCGGGACAGGCCTCCCCGCGGTCAGACCTTGCCGCGGAAATAGTCGATTGTGCGCCGCAGCCCCTCGTCCAGGTCGACCTTCGGCTCCCAGCCCAGGAGCTTGCGGGCGCGGGTGATGTCGGGACGGCGCACCTTGGGGTCATCCTCGGGCAGGCGCTTGTGGATGATCTGGCTGCTGCTGCCGGTCAACTCGATAATCCGCTCGGCGAACTGCAGGATGGAGTGCTCGGTGGGGTTGCCGATATTGACCGGGCCGTCCGCCTCCGAGAGCAGCAGGCGGTAGAGGCCCTCGACCAGGTCGGACCAGTAGCAGAACGAGCGGGTCTGGCTGCCGTCGCCGAACACGGTGATCGGCTCGCCGCAGAGGGCTTGCTTGATGAAATTGGGCACCACCCGGCCGTCGTTCATGCGCATGCGCGGACCATAGGTGTTGAAAATTCGTACGATCCGCACCTCGACCCCGTGGGTGCGCTGGTAGGCCATGCTGATCGCCTCGGCGAAACGCTTGGCCTCGTCGTACACCCCGCGCGGGCCGATCGGGTTCACGTTACCCCAGTAGTCCTCGGTCTGCGGGTGGACCAGCGGGTCGCCGTAGACCTCGCTGGTGGAGGCGAGCAAAAAGCGGGCGCCTTTCTCGCGGGCCAGGCCCAAGGCCTTGTGCGTGCCCAGGCTGCCCACCTTGAGGGTCTGGATCGGGTATTCGAGGTAGTCCACCGGCGAGGCGGGCGAGGCGAAATGCAGGATCGCGTCCAGCCGCCCGGGGATGAACATGTACTCGGTGACATCGTAGCGGATGAACCGGAACCGCTCGTGGCCCATCAGGTGGCTGATGTTTTCAATGTTGCCTGTAATCAGGTTGTCGATGCAGATTACATCGTGATTTTTTTCGACCAGGTAGTCGCAGAGGTGAGAACCGAGGAACCCGGCCCCGCCGGTGACCAGAATGCGCATCTTTGGTTGCTCCATGCTCGGGTTGAGCCGGCTGTCCCGGTCCCGCTGCACCGGGAGGGCCTCCGCACTGCGCGGTGGAGTTCGGGGGAGCCGGGGACTGTTCCGGGGAGATTGATATGCTCAAATGGTTGAACCGTGTACGTAACCTGCTGGTGCTGCTGGTGATCGGCTCCGGCCTGGCGGATGTGTTGCTCGAATCCTGGCTGGGCGCGGCCCTGTCTGTGGTCGCCCGCCTGACCCTGCGCAGCGTGTTCTGGGTGGCGTCCCTGCTCTGGCTGGCCCTGATGATTCACGCCCGGGCAGCGCGGGCAAGGCAAACCGATCCGGATTCAAAATAAGAGATTCCCGGCGCGCCTGTCAATGGGAAGGAGGCCGGCGGGCGCGCGCAGGAGTTTTGAACGGTAATTATTTGTTGCAATTAATCGAGTTAGCCTGTAAAATAATAGACCCGGTGTTGGCCGGGATGCCTTAATGCGTGATTTTCGTGGATAGTTGCAGCACGTTTTTGCCAGACACGGATTATTAAACAGATCGATAATTATAAACACAACGCTGTGACAGAGGCGAGCCGTGGCTGATGAATGGAAAAAGATAAAAATTGGCTACAGAAATAGTGACACCGAGTGTTATATCAACGTTCCGTTCCTGACCCCCGAGGGCAAGATGGAGTCGCCGCTGACCATCGGCGACGCCATGACAGCCCTGCGCAAGGCCGGAGTGGTGCGCGGGCTGCGCCAGGACAGGCTCAAGCAGTTGTTCGACGAGGGCCGTTTCGACCAGGAGGTCCTGGTCGCCGAGAGCACACCGCCCCGGAACGGCCAGGATGCCTGGATAGAGTATTTCTTCGACTACAAGCGCGAGTTCCAGCCCAAGGAAGACACGGACGGGCGGATAGACTACCACGATGTCTCCATTTTCACCTCGATCAGCAAGGGCGACCAGCTCTGCCTCCTGCATCCCGCCACCGAGGGTGTGGCGGGGGAGACTGTCACCGGGGCCCGGGTCGAGGCGAAAAGCGGACGGGAAAGGCTGCTGCCCCAGGGCCCGCAGACCGAAATCTCCCCCGAAGACCCCAACCTGCTGATCGCGGCTGAAAACGGCTGTGTCTCGCTCAACAAGACCAACCTGGTGGAGGTCCAGCCCCGCCTGATCATCAAGGGGGACGTGGATTTCAACACAGGCAACGTGGATTTTGTCGGCTCCCTGGCTATCGGCGGAGATATCAAGGCCGGGTTCAAGGTGCACGTGGTGGGTGATCTGGAGGTGGGCGGCTGCGTGGAGGACTCGGAGGTGGATGTCGAGGGCAGCGCCCTGGTCAAGAAAGGCTTCATCGGCCGGGGCAAGGGCCTGATCAAAACCACCGGCGACCTGACGGTCAAGTATGTCCACGGGCAGAACGTGGTCTGCGGCGGCAACCTGAATGTGGGCGGCGAGCTGATGCACAGCATGGTGCGGGTCTGCGGAAATGTCATCGCCAACAGCCGCAAGGGCGTGATCATGGGTGGCCGGATCGAGGCCGAGTGCAATATCGACACCACGGTCCTGGGCAGCACCAGCTATACCGCCACGGAAGTGACCGTGGGAGTCGATTTCAAGCTCCTCGACCGTCTGAAGGAGATCGACGACGAGCTGAAGACGGTGAAAGAGAACCAGGACAAGGTGAAAAAGGCGCTCTACAATTTCTCGGTCCTCAAGACCAAGATGAAAGGCCAACTGAGCGCCGAGCACCAGACCCTGTTCGAAAGGTTGCAGGAAACCAGCCGATATTATCCTAAGTACCAGTCGGAGCTGGAGCAGGAGGCGCACCGTATTCAGCAGGACATCGCCCGCCACAAGGAGGCGCATGTCAAAGTGCACCGCACCCTGTTCCCCGGAGTGAAAGTGACGATCGGCAAGTTCACCCGCGTGATCAACGAGCAGGCGGAGAACCAGACTCTGCGTGAAATCCGCGGGGAGATAGTCTCCGGGGCTTGAGCGGCGGTGCTGCATTCATTTGCCTGACAATATGAACCTCAGACACCCCGGCGGCAGCACGAAAGCACCCGGGGTGTTTCGGGCTTAACGCCCGTTGGAGAGAGATGGGCCTCGAAATAGCGAAAATAATGGACGAGCGCGAGCTCGCCGGTGATGACCTTCTGGATGACCTGATCGAGCGCACCCGCAAGTACGAGATCGTGGCCCTCCAGGACAAGCGCCTGATATTCACCCGCGTCAGGACCTTCCTCGAAAAAGTCTTCGGCAGTTTCTACACCACCGAAAAGAAAGAGCCCCTCACCCTGATCACCCAGGCCCTGGTGCGGCTCAAGCAGAACCCGCACCTGGCGCGCCGCGATGAGAAAATCAAGCAGATGGACCGCCTGATGGAGTCGCTGGCCGAGAACGGCCTGCTCCGTCTGCGCCACGGCCAGAGCGAGGAACGCGACTTCACGGTGATCAGCCAGCGCCTGCGGGTGCAGCTCAACGGGGATGAGAAGCAGTACGAGATCCGCCGCCGCATCCCCAGCGCCCGCAAGGCGGCCGAGGAGGAGAAGGATCGCCTGGTGCGCTACCGCGAGGAACTCAAGGTGATCGAGCAGGTGCGTATCACCTGCAAGCAGCTCGAAAGCCTGATCAGCCAGCCGATGGACGACGAGCTGAAACAAGAGGCCGCCCGCACGGTGCGCGACTTCTTCCACTCCCTCGAACAGAAAATGGGCTATGCCAACTCGATCCTCACCGGCAAGGGGTTCATCGAGGACGCGTTCATCGCTCAGCTCAAGCTGGAGTCCCTCGACCTGGCCGAGGAGATGGAGGATCTGACGCTCATCGAGAAACTGATCTTTCTGGCCAGCCTGAACTGGTACCGCAACCAGTGGGCCAGCCGCAGTTTCAACGAGCCGGACAACCTGGTGTTTTTCATGCTCAGCCGCATGATCAACCGTCACGCCCCCTGGAACCCCCGGGGGAGCCAGGAAGTACGCGAATCCATCCAGACCCTGGGGCTATCGCCGCAGGAGCTGGAGCAGAAATATGTCGAGCAGGCTGCCGCCGGTCCGATGGAGGAGAAAGACACCGGCTCGATCAGCGTGGACCGCCGCCGGGAAAAGCTCTTCCAGCTCATCCGCCAGATCTACCAGCTCAACCGCATGCTGGCCGAGCGCAAGAGCGTGGAGGAGGGCAACACACTGCTCAAGAAATTCCTGCGCCCCGGCATCCGCACCGAGGTCAGCCGCAGCAACATGGAGATCATCGCCCAGGAGATACGCTCCCAGGTGAAGATGGACAGCCTGAACAAGTTCATGCGTGAGTTGTCGTTCGACACTCAGATCTCCGGCCACCTGGCTTTCCTGCGCCAGGCGCTGAGCGAGGGCTCGATCAACCTGTTCCAGCAGCTCCAGGCTTTCCGGGTGGCCCACGGCCTGAGCAACCTGACCGACAACAAAGAGCGCGAGAAGCTCGCCGCTTTCATCAGCCCCATCGACGTGGTCCAGTTCCTGACCCAGCTCGCCGCCGGGCAGATCACGATCCAGCGGGCGGGCGAATCGGAGGTGGAGATCAGCGCGCGCGGCTCCACCGGCGAGAGCCTGGACGTGACCCAGCGCACCCTGTCCAACAAGGGCCTGACTTACATCGAGGCGGCGCGCTACATCAACAAGGAGTTCGAGAACCTTATCCTCAGCTTCGACAAGCCCGATTTCGAGGCCCGCTGCGCCGACTGCAACCCGGCCTACGAGCGCGATAAGGACCACCATGTCAAGGTCAAGCAGTATTCCTGGGTTGCGCGCACCTATCCGCTGATCAAGTTCTGTTTCGGCGGGATGGCCCTTCTTGTCAGCCCGATCATGTTCAACCTGATGGAGGGTGAGAAGGAGAAGGAGCACAAGACCATCCACGAGCACACCGCCCGGTTCATGGAACGGGTGGCCGAGCTGGAGAAATACATCCTCCAGCGGATACTGGAGGCCACCGAGCTGTTCCAGGTGGGCGAGCTGGACAAGCGCCGTCTGGAGTCGCAGTACACCAGCGGGCTGAGCGCCAGCGGCGAGACGGGGTCGGTGGGCGAGGAGGGCGGCGGCAACTACGCCCTTCTGCTGGAGGAGGGAGTCAAGGAGCTGTTCCCCAAGATCGGGTTCGAGTTGCAGGTGCTGCTCCAGGAGGCCGGCGACAGCGGCGAGGAGGAGGAGGACCGCGAGGCCCAGGCCGAGCGCGTGCGGACCGAGGAGGAGCGCGCTTTCGACGAGAAATACCGTCACCTGATGATCGACAGCGATTTCGACCCGGACGCCGCGCCCTCGGAGGCGCGCAAGGTCAGCCGGCGCAGCGTGGTGCACCTGAACGAGTCCCTGGAGAACATCACCCATTTCTTCGCGCGCCTGCGCGAGGAGGGCTACGAGAGGCGCGTGCCGATCATGCGCCGCGACCAGATCGTCTCCAACATCCGCTCGGCCGGTTATTTCATCCGCGACATAGTCCACTCCCTGAGCGAGGAACAGCAGGATGTGGCCCAGCTGATGCGCAAGACCGACAGCGTGCTGCAGAAAAGCCGGGAGGCCCTTCAGCGGGTCGAGGTCATCGAGGAACAGGTGGAGGTGGAAAAGGAGAACGTGGAGGTCCCGCTCTACGAGATACACTCGATCCTGGTCACCCTGAACAGCACCTATGTGGTCACCCTGCAGGGCCTGATCGAGCTGATCGCCCAGAAACAGCTGAGCAGCCGGGCCGGGCTGGTCAAGGTGGAGCAGATCGAGGCAACCAAGAAGATTGTCGAGCACATCGAGGCCGTGATCAACACCCTGGCGCGCAACTCGCGCGGGATCAAGCTGGAAAGCCCGAAAATTCCGACCGGCCTGCGCGACGCCATGAGCATGAACATCAGCGCCGCCCTGGCCGAGATCAACCGCCTGAAGCGCAGCCAGCTCGTCATCCAGAGCTGCCAGCACCCCAACGACCTGCGCATCTACCTCAACGTGCTGGCCCGCGAGCTGCTCGACCGCAAGCTGATCATCCCGCTGCAGAACATCGCCGGCACGCTCAAGAAAGCCCCCACCGTGGTCGAGAGCGGCGAGGAATACACGGTCTGGAAGCCCGAGGGCGAGGAGAAGATCAGCGCCTCGGTGTTCGGCAAGATGGACGTGCCGCTGATCACGCTCAACGACGTGCCCAAGATGCTGCACGCCGTGATCTCCATCGCCGACCAGCTGGCCGACCACCTGGTGGGCCGCGGCGAGCAGTTCCGCGAAAAGCTGACCGCCTCCAAGCAGCACGTGCCCGAGAAGACCATGTTCGAGGAGTTCGCCGAGCGCATGACCCAGAAAATCTCGGGCGCCCTGGGCCAGCTCCACGCCTTCTTCGTCCCGGACAAGGAAAACAGCATCACCTTCGACCCCGAGCGCCTGGACGACATCCTGCGGGTGATCGGCTCGGTGGTGGGCGAGCTGCTCGAGATGATCAAGGACCTGAACAAGAACAAGTCGGTGTTCGGCAAGGAGATCGAGGCGGTCAAGCGCATCGCGCCCTCGGTGGAAAGCGTGCGCAACTGCGTGAACGAGTACAACGCCAACTACCTGAAGCAGAAACGCAGCGCCGACCTAGCCCGCAGTCAGACCAACGCCGACAAGACCCTGATCGGGTTCTGCCAGGAGCTGCAGAAATACGACGACCCGCTGTCGCTGGAGTACAAGATCCTGGTGGTGAGGGGACGGGTCTACGTGGCCCTGGAGGGCCTGGTCCAGCGCATCCTCGGCCTGGCCAAGCTGGATTTCAACGCCGAGCGCAAGAAAAAGTACCAGGTGCTGGTCAACGAGCTGTTCTACATGATGAGCCACGTCAAGACCGAGGACCGCGACCTTCCCCTGTTCCGCAAGTTCACCGAGAGCACGCTGCGCGCCGCCGAGGGTTGCGGCAACCCGCAACTGGCCGAGGAGGTGAAGAAGCTTGTCGAGCGGGGCGAGGAAGTGCGCGACTGGGTGCGGGCGGCCGAGAACGCCTTTGCCGAAAATGTGGTCAGCCAGGTCTACCGCCCCGGCATGGACATCGAGCGCCTGCGCAAGCTGAGCGAGGGGATTTGAGCCCGGCCGGGCCCTGGCCTCCCCCTTTCCCAAAGGGGGATCGAGGGGGATTCGCCTTGTTGGAGCTTGTGAATAGGACTCGTGTGATAATAATGTGGTTAGGTTAAACAGTCTTTGTGACCTTCCAGCGGCTTCCAGGCCGCCTGTTTCGGGGGCCGCGCCTGTCTGAGCCTCCCGCCGGGGCAGCGCGTAAAAGCTTGCGAAACAAAATGGTTTGAAAAAGCCGCAAGGTGCGGCGGCGATTCGCGTCAGCGCCGCCGCTGCAACACGGGAGCGGAATCAAAGAGCCGCGAACACTACAGATTGAAGGGGAGATGTGGCCGGGACGAGTTCGCGGCCCCCACGCCCTTTGGTCCTTTCGGGCAAGACCGAAAGGACAATATTTCTTTAAAAAATGTTCAGAGAGCCCTCGATGACAGCCCGAACCGATATGAATCGACGCGAGTTCCTGGGCGCCACCGCCGGCGGTGCGCTGGGTTTTCTGGCCTGCGGGCGCGGCGCACCCGGCGGCGCCTCTGTCCCGCCTGTCCCGGCCGACAGCACGGCCGCAGCCGCGTTCGCCCCCTCCGGCCTGGGCTACGACTACTGGAACGGCGTGTTCGAGACAATCACCCGCGGGTTTATCTCCAATGCCCTCAAGACCAGCGACACCTTCGCGGTCTGCGAGTACCCCCAGGGCACGCACCTGAACAATTTTGTCACCGCGCGCGGGCTCACCTGCGACTCGGTCACCCGCATGCTGCCGGCCCTGGCCGCCCGGATTGTCGCGCCCCAGGGCGGGGCCTCTCTGGAGGTGGAGGGGAAAAGATGGGAGTTGGAGGAGGTGTTTGTCCGGGCGCTCGGCGCGGCCACCGACCCCACGAGTAAGGATTTCTGGGAGTACCCCTCCACCAAGGACTGGAACCAGCGCCAGGTGGAAAGCTCCATTGTGGCCTGGAGCCTCTGGCTGGCCCGGGACAAAGTGCTGGAGCGGTTCAGCCTGTCCCAACGGAAAAACATCCATAACTGGCTGGCCAGTTGCACCGTGGTGCCCACCCGCACGAACAACTGGGCCCTGTTCAGCGCGGTCAACCAGGCGGCGCGGATCGCCCTGAGCGAGCGCTGGAGCGAGTTCTCCGGGGATGAGGCCCCGATGCGCGAGGACCTGGCGGCTATCGACAGCATGTACCGCGGCGCGGGCTGGTACAGCGACAGCAGCCACGGCGAGGCCTACGACTACTACAATTTCTGGGTTTTCGCCTCGCACAGCCTGTACCTGGATGCCCTGGTGGGAGAGAGGTTCCCGGACATTCGCGCGCGCTACCGTGAACGCCTGGCCCAGTTCCTGGAGAGCACCCCGTACTTTTTCGGCGGCAACGGCAGCCATGTGCTCATGGGGCGCTCGCTGGCCTACCGCTGGGCCGTGCTCACCCCGCTCACCCTGGCCCACGGCCTGGGCCTCTGGCCTCTATCGACAGGGCTGCTGCGGCGTATCTGCAACCGGAACCTGGCTTTCCTCTGGGAGGCCGGGGCCTGGGACAGCGAAAACGGCAAGCTGCGCGAAAGCCTCACCCCGCATTCCAATCACGACATCTGCGAAAGCTATATCAACCACGGCCACCCCTACTGGGGCATGCAGGCGTTCTATGCCATGAGCCTGGGGCCGGATGACCCGTTCTGGAGCGCACCCGAGGCGCCGCTGCCGGTGGAGCAGGGGGATTTCCGGCGTGAGATCGCCCCGGCCGGGCTTCTTCTTGACGGCAGCCGGGAGTCGGGCCAGGTGCGTCTCTGGGCCGCCCGCTGCGACCAGCACTACGAGAACAAGTACTACAATTTCGGCTGGTCCTCGCATTTCCCCTGGAATGTCGGCATGGTTGGGGAGCGCGTGGCCCCGGACTGCATGCTCACTTTCAGCGGCGAGGCGGGGGCCTATGGGCGCCGTCAGAGCGGTTTCACGGGCGAGGTGCTGGCCGGGGGCAAGGGCCTGCGCTGGAGCTGGAGCTGCGAGGCGGGCGAGGCCAAGCTTAGTGTTGAGAGCCTGCTCTGGCTGGAGGGCGAGCTGGAGTGGCGCGCCCACCGGGTGCACTATGCGGGCGGGCGCGGCTACCTGAGCGCGGCCGAGCACACCTACTCCCTGGGCCTGGAGTTGGAGGAGGCTGCCGAGACCCAGAGCGGCCAGGTCTGGGAGTGGGCGCGTAACAAGGAGGGCAAGGTTGTATTCGCGCGGGCCGCGTTCGGGTTCAACGAGCATGTCGCCCTGGGCGGGTTCGAGGGGCGCGAGGACCTGAACAGTTTCTACCCGCGGGCCGCTCAGGCCGCGGTGAGCGCGCGGATCGCGCCGGGGGACACGGTCCTGGTGGCGGCCCTGTATGCCAGCCCCAAGCCCGAGAGCCTGGAGAGCCTTCTCGCCCGCTCGGCCGACATGCCGCCCGAGGTGCTGGCTTTCGCCGGGCTGGAGAGCTGAACGGCTCAGATATCCAGTACCACCGTGGCGCGCAGCCAGGGCGCGCTCTCATCCGGCTCGATTTTCAGGCGGTGCCAAGTGACAGCTTTCACCTCCGGGCCCAGGCAGTGACGGGCCAGGTCCAGCGGCTCGCCCTCCAGCGTGGCGCTCAGGGCCGTGGGGCTGAACGAGTTTATCGTAACCCGGGCGGCCAGCCAGCGCTCCGTGTTCAGGTAGTAAAGAATCTCGGCCAGCCAGGCGCGGAGGAGCGCCTCCGTGCTTTCGGCGGCCAGCTCCAGGCGACGGCTCTGCAGCGGCTTGGCCGCGCCCGGCTCGGCCAGAATCTCCAGCATCGCCGTGGCCCCCACCCGGAACAACTCGTTCAGGTCGCAGCCCCAGAGGTACAGGCCCAGGTCGGCCGTGTGCTCGAATGTCTCGTATCCCGGTCTTCCAGCCAAGCGTCTCTCCCTCGCTCTCGCCACCTTTCCGCACCCTGACAGTATTGACAGGCGGGCGGCGCGGTGGCAAATTACGCCTCCGGACTGCACGGAAACTGTTCTCAACTTATCACTTCGCACAGAGAAGGACAAGATGCGCGTGGTGGCGCAGCGGGTCAGCCGGGCCTCGGTCACGGTGGAGGGGCAGGTCACGGGCGAGATTGGCCCGGGATTGATGCTCCTTGTCGCCATGAAAGGCGACGAGTCGCCCGGGGACCTGGCCTGGATGGCCAACCGGATCGTGGGCCTCAGGGTGTTCCGCGACGATGACGACAAGATGAACCGCTCGCTGCTCGAGGTGGGCGGGGCCCTGCTGGTGATCAGCCAGTTCACGCTCTACGGCGACTGCCGCAAGGGACGGCGGCCCTCGTTCATCGAGGCCGGGCGTCCCGAGCTGAGCGAGCCGCTGTTCGAGCGGTTCATGGATGAGTTGCGGGCGCAAGGCGCGAGCGTGGCCACCGGCCGCTTCGGCGCGATGATGCAGGTGGAGCTGGTCAACGACGGCCCGGTGACCCTGATCCTCGAAAAGTGAGCCCTCCCGGCTCCAACATCTCTCAAAAAAGGCAACCATGACCGAAAAGATAAATGACGGGCGGACAGTGCGCCTGATCCTGGCCAGCGCCTCGCCGCGCCGCACCGAACTGCTGCGCCTGGTGGGCATCCCGCACACGGTCTGCCCCTCGCACGCGGATGAGGAGCACGACACGCCGAGCGAACCCGCGGCCCACGTGACAGTCCTGGCCGAGCGCAAGGCTGTGGCCGTGGCCGCCGGGCGCCCCGGGGCCCTGGTCCTGGGCGCGGACACGATTGTCTACCACGGCGGGGTGATCCTGGGCAAGCCGAAGGATTTCGAGGGGGCTTGCCGCATGGTGGCCTCGCTGGCCGGGACCGAGCACCTGGTGTACACCGGGATCGCCCTGGCCGGGCCGGAGGGCGCTCCGCCCACAAGCGCCTGCGAGGTCACGCGGGTGCGGTTCCGCAGCCTGACGAATCTGGAAATCGAGCGCTACGTGGCGACCGGCGAGCCGATGGACAAGGCCGGGGCCTACGGTATCCAGGGCTACGGTGCCACGCTGGTGGAGAGCGTGCAGGGCTGCTATTTCAACGTGATGGGCCTGCCGCTGACAAGGTTGATCCGTCTGCTGGAGGAGCGCGGGGTGGAATACCCGTTCGGGCCGCCGCTCTGGCGCGGCTGAGAGAGGCGCGGGAAGGGGAATAGAAATGTAGGTATTGGGCACGCTGCAGCGTGCCCCTACGTCGGCTGGTTTTTCGCGGGTGGATGGGGTGCGGTGCTTTTGCTCCCCTCTAAAAAGAGGGGTGGCGGCGTAGCCGACGGGGTGTGTGGCATTCGCTCCCCCCTTTTCCAAAGGGGGGCCAGGGGGGATTAATCCAAAAGGGGTTGACCGCTCAGTATTTCTTCCAGAACTCGGGCAACAGCAGCAGGATCACCGTGTAGATCTCCAGCCGCCCGAACAGCATGCACAGGCTGAGGACCCACTTGACCAGCGCGGGGACTGTGGAGTAGTTGAGCCTCGGACCCACCGCGCCCAGGCCGGGGCCGATATTGCCCAGCGTGGCGGCCACGCTGCTGGCGGCGGTCACCATGTCCAGGCCCAGCAGGCTCATGACAAACGAGCTGAAAATGAAAATGGCGATGTAGAGGGTGAAAAACCCCAGCACGTTGAGCATCACCTCAGGCCGCACGGTGATCTTTTTGACCTTGACCAGGAACACCGCCCGCGGGTGCAGGAGTTTTTTCATCTCCACCTTGCCCGCCTTGAGGATCATCAGCAGGCGGATCACTTTCATCCCGCCTCCGGTGGACCCCGCGCAACCGCCCACGAACATCAGGGCCATCAGCAGCATGCGCGACAGCGGCCGCCAGGCGTCGAAATACGCCGTGGCAAACCCGGTGGTGGTGGTGATCGAGATCACCTGGAACGGGCTCTCCCGAAACGCCACCTCGCCGAACTCCGCCAGCGAAAGGGCGTTGTCCAGGTATATCGCGGCTGTCGCCCCGCCCAGGATCAGCACGTAGAACACCCACTCGCGGTCGCGCCAGTAGACCCGCGGGTCGCCGCCGGTCAGGCAGCGGTAGTGGAGCGAGAAATTCACCCCGGCCAGGAACATGAACGCAGCCATCACGTAGTGGACATAGGCGCTCTGGAAATGGCCCACCGAGAGGTTATGGGTGGAAAAGCCCCCCGTGGCCATGGTGGCGAATGCGTGGTTCACCGCATCCAGCAGGTCCACGCCGCCCAGCATCAGCAGCAGCACCTGCAGGGCCGGTCAAGAGGACATAGACCATCCAGAGCAGGCCGGCGGTCTGGGAAATTCGGGGCTTCAGGCGGTCGGGGATTGGGCCGGGCACCTCGGCCTTGAATAGCTGCATCCCGCCCACGCCCAGGAACGGCAGGATCGCGATGGAGAGCACGATGACCCCCATGCCGCCCAGCCACTGGGTTTGGCTGTGCCAGAACAGAAGGCATTGCGGCAGGGCCTCCACATCGGTCAGGATCGAGGCCCCGGTGGTGGTGTAGCCGCTCAGGACCTCGAAACAGGCATCCTGGAAAGAGGGGATCGCTCCGGAGAGAAGAAACGGCAGAGTGCCTGTGGCCGCGGTGACCAGCCAGCCCAGGGTGACGATGCCGAAACCCTCGCGCACCCGTATCTCGCCCTGGCCCCGGTTGAAATACCAGAGCGCCCAGCCGAAACCCAGGGTCAGGAGCATGGACCAGGCCAGGTCCGCCGCGGCCGGCTCGCCGAATAACAGTCCCACACCCAGGGGCAGAACCAGGCTCAGTCCGACGAACACCTGCAACAGGCCGATCACCTGAAGGACAACCCGCAGCTTCATCGTTTTCCTGCCCGGTCGGGGGTGGGTGAGTCAGTGGGTTCAGGGGTCCGCGGAGCTGGGCCCGCCGAGCCGGGCCCCGGCCGGGGCGCCCTGCCCGGAGCGCCGCAGCGCGGACATACCTGTGGTGGTCAGGCGCAGGTCGCCGTCGGCCGGGTCCACGAACCAGTCAGGGCCGGCGCTGTCCACGTTGTCCTCCAGTTCGGCCGCGGCGCTGTCGCGGGCGCAGAGCGGGCCATCGCTCAGGTTGCCGCTCAGGCGGCCCTGCGTGCCGGCAAAACGGTACTCCACGCAGCAGGGGTAAGTGCCGTTCAGGATTATCGTGTTGTGGCTCACCTCGAAATCTTTGGCGTGATGCAGACTGATCCCGGTGTCACCGGACTGCCGGCGGAAGATCACGTTGTCGCGCACCACCGCCCCGATTATGTCGAAAGCCGTGCCCGGCTCGCGTTTGCCCGCCTTGTAACCCTCATCCAGGCCGATCCAGATACCGAAATCGCACTCGTAGAAAAAGCAGCGCTCCACAGTAACGTCGCGGCACTGCTGCCAGAACATCACCGCGGCGTCGCACAGGCTGTCGGGCTGGGGGCCGCGGATACGGATGAAATCGCAGTCGTGCACGCGCCAGCCGGCCGCGCCCAGGATATCCACCCCGGCGGTGTAGCGCTGGGACGCGCGGCCGGTGAACTCGAAGCGGCAGAACTCCACCGTGCCGCTGTCCGGAAAAACCGTGGGGTGATAGCCGGGGTTCACCTTGAACAACTGCTCCTTGCTGTCAACGAAATGCACGTTGTGGATAAGCGCGCCCACCGCTCCGCGCTCACCGGCCACGTGGATCAGGTGCCACCAGGCCCCGGTGAGGGTGAGGTCGGCGACCGTGAGTCCCCGGCAGTCGTAGGCCTGGATCAGGCTGCCGATTTTCTGCCCGCGCGCCGGGAAGCCCTCGCCCCGCAGGACCACATCCTCCCGCCCGCCGCTGGCCCCGCGCAAGGTCACGCTGTCGTGCCCGGCGAAAGTCAGGGTGCGGCTCAGGCGATACACGCCCGGCGCGAGCAGGATTGTCTGCCCGTTTTTCAGGCTGTCGACCGCGGCCTGCAGGGCTTTCTCATCCGTAACCCGCACCACCTCGCCTGAGGGCGCGGGCAGCGGCGGCGCGCGGTGGAGCATCGCGGCCGGGATTTCCTCGGTCGAGGGTTGCGCGGCCTGCGTTGCCCCGCTTGACAGCAGGCAGAGAATCAGGTTGAGGGCCGGGACAGCGGCGGTAAGGCGCATGGCGCGTGAACCCCCGGATGGAGCTGACAGTGTGAAAGAATGACGGAATGAGCTGACCGGCTCGATGGATCAGAGGAAGAACCGGCTGATTTTCTGGGCATGGACCGCGAGGGTGAAGATAATGACTCTGTCGCCGGGGGCAAGGCTGTCCTCGCCGTGCGGGATGAACACGCGCTCGCCGCGCACCACGGCGCCCACGATGCAGGGGGCGGGAAGGTCGGCGGCCTTGAGCGGCGCCCCCACCAGGGGAAGGTCATCCCGGATCGCCACCTCCATGATCTGCACGCTCAGGCCGCGCAGGGTGGCCAGAGCCAGCAGGCGCTCGCTTTTGGTGGCGGTCAGGATCGCGTTGACCGTGCTCAGGTGCGGGCTGACCGCGGCATCCAGGCCGTTCCGGCTGGCCAGGCCCAGGTACTCGATGCGTTTGATCTGGGCGATGGTCTTGGCCGCACCCAGGTTGCGCGCCACCAGCGAGCTGATGATGGCCTTCATCACTGACCGCCGGAGGCGTCGCGCTCGGGCGCCGGGGGCTGTTCAGTGGTGGTGGTGGCGGCGGCGCGGCC
This sequence comes from bacterium, assembly GCA_021372515.1. Classification (NCBI taxonomy): domain Bacteria; species bacterium. The sequence goes on along the minus strand of JAJFUG010000114.1, from coordinate 19,342 downwards.
GTTCTGCTCCTGACGGTCTGCCGTATGGTTGGTCTGGTGGTGGTTCTTGAGAAGGAGGTCGGGCCCCAGCTCGATGAACTGGTCGGCGGTTTCGCGCAGCTCGCTGCTCAGGTTGTGGCCGAAAGCGTACAACTCCACCTTGGGGCCGATCTTTTTGACCAGGCGCACCAGGGAGACAAAGTCGCCGTCCCCGCTGACCAGGGCCACCACGTCCAGGAACGCCGCCATCTCGATGATGTCGATGGCGATGCCCATGTCCCAGTCGCCCTTGGCCGTGCCGTCGAAGAAGCTCTTGAGCTCCTTGCGCCGCACCTGGTAGCCCTTTTTCTCCAGCACGCTGATGAACCCGGACTGGTCGATATCGGCGGATTCCACGATGTAGGCCAGGGCCTTGATCAGCCGCCGCCCGCTGACAATGGCGTCCAGCATGCTCTCGTAGTCCAGACGCGCCCCGTTGATTTTCTTGGCCGCGTAGAACATGTTCTGCACGTCCACGAACACACCCACCCGCACCTCGTTGCGGGCGACATTCTGGAAGCGGCGCTCCAGGGACTCGCTGCGGCCCGGCACCAGCCCGCCCTCACGCTTCTTTTCCATCTCCTCCAGCCGCCGGCTCATTTTCTCGATCTCTTGGGTCTGCAGGATCACCAGGCCTTTCAGTTCGCGGCCGATGCGCTCGATCTGGTCGTTCAACTCGGCGATCTTGCTCACGTACAGGCTCTTGGGCATGAACACGCTGCCGGTGTCGCGGTAGCGGTAGCTGAGGATCGACTCGTACTCGGCCAGCAATTGCTCGTGGCGCTCGTGCAACAGCACCCAGAGCAGGGAGGCCGAGGTCTTGCGGTCTAACGCGCCCTCACCCTGCAGGGCGGCGAGCATCTCGCGCAGCTTGTTCTCACCCAGGCCGAGGTAGCCCTTGAGCCGCCCGGCCAGTTCCATGTCCACCGCGCCCCAGACGCTGGAGTAACTGCGCCGCGGGCCGACCTCCCAGGCCTTGAGAAGGATTTCGATCAGTTCGTGCGTGCGGGCCTGGCGCAGGTCCACTGTATCGTCCCGCGTGCTGCAGCGGTGGGCCAGTTCCATCAGGCGCTGACGTTCGAACAGGTTTTCGAGGATAAGGGTGAGCTGGTCGTTTGTCGGGATTCCGGTTGTTTGTTCAACAGGATCGGTGTTGGGAGCGTTCATTTTAAACAGTATACCTTTCCGCAATGATTGGAAATGTGACGGTACGGTTTAACCGGTAAAATAGTACAAATTAAGTGTAAGGAAAAAACAGGGAAATGAAAAGGGGGGGTGGGTTATTCTCCCACGTCGATCCTCCCCAGGCGCAGGCCGACCAGCAGGATGAAAAGCACCAGGAACGCCAGCATCAGCAGGGCCTGGTCGTAGCCGATCATGGTCAGGAACAGGGCGCAGAAGCCGGCGAAACTGCAGAAACTGTAGATCAGCAGCACGGCATCCGCCGGTCCGAGCCCCATCTTGACCAGACGGTGGCTGCTGTGGTCCTTGCCGCCCAGGGAGATCGGGCGGTGGCGCAGGATGCGGGTCACCGTGACCAGCGTGGTGTCGAAAATCGGGTAGATCAGCACCAGGATCGGGATCACCAGCGACAGGCGCAGGTTGGTGGTCATCCAGCCCTCGGGACGGCTCCAGCTGCCCACGATGGAGAGGCTGGCGATGACGAAGCCGATAAAAAGGCTGCCCGAGTCGCCCATGAAAATCTTGGCCCGTGGAAAATTGTGCGGCAGGTAACCCAGCCCGGCGCCCATGAAGATAAAAAAGATGAAGCCCAGGGCCGGCTGGCCGTTGACGAACGACATCAGGCCGAAAAACAGGCTGCTGATCACCGCCACCCCGCAGGACAGGCCGTTCATGTTGTCGATCAGGTTGAAGGCGTTGGTCATGCCGATGATCCAGAACAGGGTCACCGGGTAGGCCAGGTAGGCGAGCCAGGGCAGGCCCCACTCGTAGCCCAGGTCGATGAAGAAGGAGATGCGGATGCCGAAATAGATGAGGAAAAACCCGGCGATGGCCTGGCCGAGAAGCTTGACATGCGGGATCACGCCGCCGGAGACATCGTCCACGTTGCCCACGTAGACCAGGATCGTTCCTCCCAGCAGAAGGCCCAGCACCTGGTTCTCGCTGCTTTCGGCGGAAAGGATGCCGAGAAGGGAGGACCAGAGCACGGCCGCGGCGAAGTAAAGACCCAGGCGCTGGCGCTGATAGAAAAGACCGTATAGCATCAGGCCGAGCCCCAGCACCAGGATCAGCCAGGTGTCCAGTCCGATCAGGCCCAGCCCGGCCAGTCCGCTCAGGAACGCCAGATAGATCGCGTTGCCACCCAGCAGCGGCACGGCCTGGTTGTGGAAACGGTCGCTGCGGGGCTTGTCCAGCGCCCCGGTGCGCAGGGCCAGGCGCCTGAAGAATACTATCAGCAAATAGGAAAGAAAGCTCGCGCCGGTCAGGCTGAGCAGGGCTTTTACGAGGATTTTGAGACTGGTGTTTTCCATACCGTGCGAAAGCCTCGGCCTAAACGGCAGAGCAGCCGTCGAGGCCCCAACGGTTGTCCTGCCGCTCTCTGTCCGGCTGCTGCCTCAGATTGTCCGTCACCCCGCGCGCGGCTCATCCCTGGCCCGAGGTCCGGCAAGCCCGGCCCGCTCAGCCGCGTGGTTTCAACAGGGTGTCCGGGCCGACTTCCCTGACATATTCGATCACCCGGCTCAGGACCGTGTCCAGATCGTACTGCGGGCTGTAGCCGGTGAAAGCGGTCACCTTGGAGATATCGGGCACCCGTCGGCGCATGTCCTCGAACCCGGCGATGTAGGCCTGGTCGTAGGGGATGGTCACTATTTTGGAGGCCGAGCCGCTCAGCTCTTTCACCTTGCGCGCCAGGTCGACTATCGTGATCTCCTTGTTGTTGCCGACGTTGAAGATCTGGCCGTGGGCCGCGCTGTCGCGGGACAGGCGCACCAGGAACTCCACCGTGTCGGCGACATAGGTGAAACAGCGGCTCTGCATCCCGTCGCCGTAGACCGGGATATCCTCGCCCTTGAGCGCCCGGGCCACGAACCGCGGGATCACCATCCCGTAGCGCCCGGTCTGGCGCGGCCCCACGGTGTTGAACAGGCGGGCCACCACCACGGGGAGACGCTTCTCCTGCCAGTAGGCCAGGGCCAGGAACTCATCCACCGCCTTGGAGCAGGCGTAGGACCAGCGGTTCTTGGTGGTCGGGCCCATCAGGCTGTCGTCCTCTTCCCGGAACGGCACTTTGTCGCTCTTGCCGTAGATTTCGCTGGTCGAGGTGATGATGGTCTTTTTCTTGTAGCGGTTGGCGATCTTGAGCACCATCTCGGTGCCCAGGATATTGGTCTGGATCACCTCGACCGGCCGGCTGATGATAAGCTCCACACCCACCGAGGCGGCCAGGTGGAAAATCAGGTCGCACTCGCAGACCAGCCGGTCCATCACCGTCTCGTTGAGGATGTTCTCGATGGCGAAATTGAAATTGCTGTGCCCGGTCAGATGGTTGATGTTCTCCATTCTCCCGGTGGAAAGGTCATCGATGATGGTGACCCGGTAACCCAGCTCCAGCAGTTTCTCGCTCAGGTGCGAGCCGATGAAACCGGCCCCTCCGGTGATCAGCGCTCTCATTTACATTTCCTTTCTTGAATGGAGACAACCCCCGGCCCGCCCGGATTCTCTGTCCGGCGGCGCCGTGTCTTTTCAGGCCTGCGCCGTCGAGAGACCGCGTCCGCTTTTCACCCCGTCCGGCCGGAGCCTGTCCAGGAGCTGACGGTAGAGGCGGTCGATGTCGCCGACCAGCCGTTTCTTGTCGAAATCCGGGTAAGCCTTTTTCTTGCCGGCCTGGCCCATCATGGCCCGCCGCTCCGGCTTGCGCAGCAGGTAGACGATTGCCTCGGCCAGTGCCTTGTGGTCGTTGCTCGGCACGAGCAGCCCGTTGTGCCCGTCCAGGATCAGGTCACGCACTCCGCCCACATCGGTCGAGATCACCGGCTTGCCGGCCGCCATCGCCTCGATCAGGGCTACGGGCAGCCCCTCGTTGAAAGAGCTGAGCGTGACAATGTCCAGTCCGGCGTAAATCTTTTCGAGGTTGTGCTGGAAACCCATAAAGATGACCCGGGATTCTATATGCAAATCCCGGGCCTCACGTTCGAGCTCGGCGCGCAACTCCCCATCCCCCACAACCACGAACCGGGCTTTGTCGTTGCGTTCCAGCACCAGGCGGGCGGCTTTGAGAAAACAGGCGTGGTTTTTTATCGGCACGAGACGCGCCACTATTCCGACAAGAAACGTGTCCGGCTCGAGGCCCAGCTCGGAGCGCAGGACCGAGGGATCGATTGTCAGATCAATGAAACGCTCGAGGTTGAGGCCCAGGGGAACCGAGATGATTTTTTCCGGCGGCGCGATCCGGTAATTTATTATTTCCCTTCTCTGTTGCTCGCCCACAGTGATTATTGCATCGGTAAATTTAGCCAGCAGTTTTTCCATCCACAAGAAAAAACTGGTCTTGACAAACCCGAAATAGCTGTGAAACACGTGTCCGTGAAAGGTATGGATGATGATGGGCACGTTGGTCAATTTTGCCGCCAGACGGCCGAGGGTGCCGGCCTTGGCGGTATGCGTGTGGATAATGTCCGGTTTTTCCTGGTGGATCAGGCGCACCAGGCGGACCAGCGCCCGCAGGTCGTCTTTCAGGAAAATCTCGCGGCCCAGCGCCTCGATGATGACCGGCTCCACGCCCTTTTCATGGGCCAGGCCGTACATGTTGCCCTCGGCTGGAGATTCCTTGCCGGTCACCAGCAGGGAGCGGTAACGCTCGGGATCGAGCTCGCTGGTGAGAATGATGCAGTGCAGGGCCGGACCGCCGATATTCATCCGAGCGATGATACGCATAACTTTGGTGCGGCTGTCACCTTCCATTCCCATCCCTCGAGCGGCCGAACCATTCGCAGGTCAGGCGCAATTCGGCGGTAAGGTCGGGTTCCGGGGCGTAGCCCAGGATCCGGCGGGCCTTGCCGATATCGGCCAGCGAATGCTTGACATCCCCGGAGCGCGGGGCCTCGAAAAACGGTTTCACCTGTTCGGCCCCCAGGATCAGGGCCAGACGGTCGAGGATCTCAAGCAGGGTGAAACTATGTCCGCAGCCGACATTGAAAACCTCGCCGGCCAGGGGTTCGGCTGCGGTGGCCGCCAGCCAGTTGATCCGGCAGACATTTTCCACGAACGTGAAATCACGGCTCTGGCTGCCATCCCCGTAAATAACCGGGGAGACACCCTGGGACAGGGCTTCCATGAAACGCGGGATGACCGCGGCATAGGGCGAGTCCGGGTCCTGGTGCGGGCCGAACACGTTGAAATAGCGCAGCGACACCGTGTCCAGGCCGTAGACTACCGAGAACGAGCGGGCGTAGTACTCGCCGGTGAGCTTGCTCACCGCGTAGGGCGACAGCGGCCGCGGCGGCTGGGTCTCCACCCGAGGCAGCTCTTTCTGGTCGCCGTAGACCGAGCTGGAGGAGGCGAGCATCACCCGCCGCACCGAGGCGTCACGGGCGGCCAGCAGCACGTTCAGCGTCCCGTTGACATTGACCGAGTGGCTGGTCTCGGGGTCGGCGATCGAGCGCGGAACCGAGGGCAGGGCGGCCAGATGGAACACGAGCTCGCAACCCTGCATGGCTTTGCGCACGGTGTCCAGATCCCGGATATCGCCCCGAATGAAATCCACCTCGGACTGAATCCGGCTCAGGTTCTCCTGCCTGCCGGTCGACAGGTCATCCAGAATGTGCACCCGGCAGCCCTGCCCGAGAAGAAAACGGGCCAGGTTGCTACCGATGAATCCAGCTCCTCCGGTAATCAGACATTCCATCTGGCATCTCTCCACGACTGACAGAAGTTCGGCGGAATCGGGCTCGGTCGGTTGGACAGCGGCATCCGAACGGCCAAAGATAACAGCCACAACCTGAAAGAGTCAACCCGCAAGACAAAACAGCCCTTAAATCCAGTCTTTCCACCAGTACCAGACCAGGGCCTGGTATTCGTGCAGCACGGCCTGCCATTGCTCGCCGCGATCGCCGTTAACCGGGTCGAAAAACACCGATTGCCGGATCGGGGCCAGCCGGATGCTGTCCGGACGGATGCCGCCGAAAGCCTGCCCGCGCAGCAAATGGTCGAAGATCAGCCGTGAGCGCAGCCCGTTCACTGTCCCGGTGACCACCAGGGCGCTGCGGCAACCCAGCGAGTCCATCAGGGCCAGGCAGCCTGCCACGTTACCGTAGTTGTTGGCTGATGAGGTTTCCAGAATTATATCCTGCATCGGGACACTGTCGGCCACGGAGATGCGGAGCATGTTCTCCACATCCCGGCCGGTGTACTGCTGGTAGCCACTGGAAAAGACTATCCTGGGAGCCAGCCCCCGGTGGTACATCTCGACCGCCGCCGCGGCGCGCTCGAAAGTGGAGCTGCCTGGGCGGCCGGTCTCGCCCACCCCTCCGCCGAACACCAGGATCACATCCGAACACACCGCAGGGTCGGCATGCGACAGCGGCCGTCCCAGCCAGTAGACCAGCGGAGACAGATACAGGGTGGCGTAGATGAGCAGCAGCAGTGAGGCGGCCACCACCAGCCGCCGTCTCGCGGCGCCGAGCAGAGTGCGCAGGTTCTGCCGCCAGCCCTGGCCGGAGTTGGTGCGCAGTTCGGCCAGACGCTCCCCGATCAGGTCGCACATCCTCTCGATCCGTTCCGGCCAGGCGTTGAGACGCGCCAGCTCGTGACGGCGCAGCCGCGCGGCCGACTCCTGCTCCGTGTCCAGGACAGCCAGGCGCTCGCGCACCGCGCGGGCCATGCTTTCGGCGTCCGGGCAAAGATCGAGCATTCCCGGGTTCTCGCGCGCGAAAAGCCCGGCCTCCCGGATCGGGGTCGAAAGCACCGGCAGACCCATGGCCAGGTATTCGTTCAGCTTGGTCGGATAGACATTGTCCGTATAGGCAGTGCGCAGGTACGGCACCAGGCCGACCGTGAAACGTTTCAGGTACAGAGGCAGCTCGGAGTGCGGCTTACCGCCCAGCAGGTGAATGTTCGGCTCGGCGCGCAGCCTGTCGGCCGGCTCCTGTTCCGGGCCTACCAGCACCAGATGGCATTCCGGCATGAGCCGGGCCAGCCCGACCAGGAGCTCCTGGTCCACCCAGCGGTGAAGGCCGCCCACATATCCGAGGATGGGCCCCTCCAGGCCGCGCATGTCCTCCGGCTCCGGGGCCGCGCTGTCATCGCGCACGCGGGCGAACGGCTCGTAGTCCACGGTGAACGGGAACTTGTGCACCTGGGCGTTGTGCTCGCTGCAGTGCTCGCGCAGCTTCTCGCTGGTCACGAAAACCAGGTCGGCGCGGCGGAGCATCTCCTGTTCCGGCCCCCGGATGCGGGTGGCCGCGGATGAGCTGTCGGCGAAACTGTCGATGCAGTAATAGACCACGAGGCGCGGCTCCAGGGCCTCGGTCACCTCGCGGGTCAGGGCGCTGGGCAGGAACGACCAGACCAGCGGCCGGGAGAAACGCACCGAGCGGCACCAGGAACGGATCACGCGCAGCATCAGCACCCGGTTCAGCCAGCGTGCCGCCCGGGAATAGGGAAACGGCAGCAGCAACGGGCTGAATACGAACAGGTTTTCCTCCACCTGGCGGATGCCCTTGTAACCGCTCCGCCAGTTGCGCAGACGGGACACGAGGCGGTTGTAGTCGCCCAGACGGGGCGCGCGCACCCCAGTGTTCTCCACGAACAGCACCCGGTTACCGGCCGCGGCCAGCGAGTGCATGATCTGCTGGTGGCCCTGCCAGTTGAAATCCCAGTCGATCGAGGAGAAACAGATTATGTCCTCATCGTGTAGCATGCTCTCAACCGTCATCCTCTGGGTGACCCGTCACGCGGACAGGGGAGTGTCATTCGCCCGGCCCGCCCTCGACCGGAGGGTTGCCCCGCTCGAAGACCACCCGGCAAAGGATTCGCCGGGCCCGTTTTAAAAGAGAGCAGACAACGCGTCTACACCAGCTGAATGTCGCGCCGATAGTCCAGATCAGCCCGCCTCGCCGCCGGAACCCTCCCTGATGGACAGCGATCAGGACCGCGGCCAGCGCCCCGACCGACGGACCGGCGGTCCAGGGCGCCAGCGCTGAAATACCGGGTCCGAGAGCGCTCGAGGCAAAACGCATCAGGCTGAACAACACCAGAAACAAGACAAAGAAACGGGCCGCGGGCAAGTGTGCCGGGAGGCCGTTCTCTCCGGCCAGAAGCCTGTGAAGCCTGGAATTCCTGAAAGCCCGGATGTCTCCCTGCGCCAGGCGGAACACCCGGCCGGACAGGCTTCGGGCTGCATTGACCAGCAGTTCGATCCCTTTGGAACCGTTCATCAGGGCGATCAGTGGGGCACGGTCCTGTGCCAGGTGGTCCTCCACCCACAGATGCCTCCGAAGGAAACACAGCAAACGGCTGCCGCGGGCGATCTGTCCCGGCAGCCGGACGCTCCAGCGCCACATCCGTACGGCAAGGCTCCCGCTTTCCGCGGCTTGCCAGCAGCGGCGGCTGTAGGAGTGCTCGACGATCATCCTAAAAGTCCTCAACTCTCCCGGACAGATTGAACTTGACAGACTGAAAAGTGATCGGAGAGCCGATAATCAGCCGGGCTCCACGGAAATAATACAGATCGCCGTTTACCTCCGCTTTCAGGCGGATATTGCAGATCAGGTTGCGTAAAGCCGGATTATCGAAATAGGATATGCCGTTCTGTCCGACAAACATGACTTTCACCGGCTCGTCGCTCAGCACTTTTTCCAGCTCCAGATCAACGTTCAACGAATCGTTTGTGTCTTTTAGTCCGGGTTTCACCAGGGCGGCCACGTTCGGATCTACCGGACCAAACTGGGCCCGGGCTGTGATCCAGACCGATCTGACAGACGCCTGCTGGGGCGGATCAAAGGTCTCGTACTGCCAGACCTTGGCTGGGAGTGTCTCGGAAAACACTCCGAATGAAAGATTTGCATTCGGACCGAGGGTCTGTTCGCCCACATACAGATTGACACCCCGCATCTGATAGAACAGATCGGCGCGGGCCAGGACCCGCAGGTAATGCTTGCCTATTTCTGTGGAGACATCCGCGTCACCGAAACCGGCTGTCGATACCTCAACCGGGGCCCGGTCGAGAACCGCGGTTATCTGTCCCACCTGCTCGCGGCTGGTGGGATCGAGCAAGATCACACCCGGTTGCAGGTTATCGGAAAAACGTTCTTCGACAACAGGAAACAGGATGTTGAGGCTGACCTTGTCTCCGATGGTTTCCTGCCCGAGCAGGTTGCCGAAGAGTTCCTGTCCCCCGAACTCGAACCGCAGGATCGACTTGGGCTCCAGCGGCTGGCCGCACCAGCTCAGGCGGCCTTGCCTCAGGTCGCACAGCAGTTTCACGCGGACCCGGAGGTTGCTGGGCGGCGGGCCGGCGGCGGCGCTGGGGGCAATCCAGGCTGTGGGCTCCTCTCCCAGCACCTGCTGCACCTCGGCCAGCACCTGGCCCTTGTCGTCGTTCTGGCTCGCCCCGGCCTTGATCACGGCGCGCTGTTCAGGTGAATGCACGAGCAGCATGAGATCCAGAATCCAGAACAATTTGTCCTGCGGGAGCTCGGGTTTCAGCTCACCTTGCCCGGTCATCCAGACTGCGACCTCCCCTGCCGGCGTTTCGAGCACGATCCGGCTTCCAGGTGTCAGATAGCGCTGAAAATCACCCAGCCACGAGAAAGGAACATAAAACTTCAGACTGGCCAGAGAGACCCCGCCGCGGAGCTGGTAATTGACGATCAATCTTTTCGCTTCCGCCGGGCTTACCGGAACCAGCCGTTCCACCTGCACGCTGAACTGGTCGCTGGAATCACGGTACTCGGCCTGGGGCTTGAGCCTCGAGGCGGCAGAAACCGGAACCAGCGCCTCGGCCTCGATCTGCCAGTATTGCTTGCTCACATCAGCCATCTCAGGCCTGGTCAGAGTCAGTATTTTATCCTCCGGCTGGGCCAGGACGACCGAGTTCCTCCTGAAATTATCCTGGACTATCAGTTCCAGCTCCACGCGATATTTGCCCGGCGCCATCTTGGGTGACAGCATGAAATAGATATGGTCCCTGGCCGCAAGATGAAGCTGGCCTTCATACTGGTATGTCTCCCCCTGGAAATCCACCGGAACCAGCCTTACCTGGCAGCTCTTGATATATTTCGTGTTGTTGATCTGCACGTCGATCTCGGGGTTCTGCCCGGCCAGGGCATTGTCCGGCGTGACCGAGACTATCTCGATCGGGGTCTGGCGCACGGCGATCAGGGCCGAGACACCCAGGTATATCATCAACAGCAGGGTCACCAGGACACACAGGTCGAATACATTGATCAGCCCGAAGAGACGGCCTTTTTCGTCGATAATCATTCATCCGCTCCTGTGGAGTCGTTCCGGTTGGGGCAGGACGGGTCGGTCCGCCCACCACGGAAAGGCTGAGCCGCCCGGGCGCCTGGTTCCCGGCAGACTGCGCCGGCGGCCTCGAGCAGCGTATCGAGAAGCAGCGGGAACACGCGCTCCACGCTGTAGAATCGTTCCACTTTGGCCCGGGCGCGGCCGCCGATCCGTCCGCGCAACTCGGGGTCCTCGATCAGGCGGGCCAGGGTCGTCTCCCACTGCATTGGGTCCTGCGGCAGGAACCCGTCCACCCCGTCCTCGATCAGGCTCAGGTTCATCCCCACCGGGCTGCAGACCGCCGGGATGCCCACCGACATGTACTCGATGGCCTTGAACGCGCACTTGCCGCGGGTCCATTCATCCTCCGGCATGGGCATGAGTCCGATATCGAACTCCTGCAAATCCCGGACCTCGCTCTCCAGGCTCCAGGGACGGCAGCTCAGGCCGGGCAGCGGCTCGCCGGGCAGGCTCGCCCCGACCACCCGGAACTCGACCCGGCCGGGATAGCGCGCCAGAAGACTCCGCATGAGCGGGCGCAGCGGCTCCAGGTAGCGCACGGTGGTGGGGCTGCCAATCCAGCCGATCACGAGCGGACCTTGCCGCTCCGCTCCGGTCTCCCGCGGCCGGAACACCCCGGTGTCGACCACCGTGGGCGCGACATGGACCGTGCACGCCCCGGCGCGGCGGGCATATTCGGCCAGGTACTCGTTGCCGGCCAGGACGATACTGGACAGACGCACGATCGAGGCCACCTTGCCCGGGCATTTCAGCCGGCCGAACAGACGGTTCGAATCGGCCACGTTGGGCAGGAACAGGGCGTCGTCGAAATCGTAGACATACCGCCGTCCTGTCAGACGCAGCAGGCGCTCGAACCAGGCCGGGCCCACCGGGAACGCCTCGCGGTGGATCAGCACCAGGTCGCTGCCCAGGGCCCGGAACAGGTCCAGGCAGCGGTTGAACGCGCAGAACAGCACGTGGAACAGCTTGGTTGCCACGTGCCCACGACGGTACAGGATACGCCAGAGGCGCTCGCTGTAGAACGGCCGGATCCGGCAGCACAGGCCGGCCGCCTCGAGCCGGGGGACAAACTGGTTGACCCGGAAACGGTTGCTCGCCCCCTGTGGCGGATATGGCACCAGAAAGAGCACTTTCATCCTGCGGCGCGGCCCTCCAGCTTCAGGGTTTGGCATACAGCTCCACGTAAGCCTGTCCGGCATGCTCCAGCGAAAAACGGCTCTCGGCCAGCGCCCGGCAGCGCAGTCGCAGGCCGGGGTCGGCCAGGAGCGCGGGGATACGTTCCAGCGCCCGCTGGAAAGAGGCCTGGCTGAAATCCTCCAGCACCAGCCCGACCCGGCCCTCGGTCACGTGGGTGTCATGGTCGCCGATCCCTGAATTTATCAGCACCGGCACACCGCAGGCCATCGACTCGCCGAACTTGGTGGCGCAGGAGGCCTGCTTGGAAAAGCTGGGCCGGATGAAGAAAATCGAAAAATCCGCACGGGCCAGCGCGGCGGGCACGTCCTTCCGGGGCAGGGGCCCGAGCGTGACCCGCGCCGCCGCCTCCGGGGCCAGGCCGGATTCTTCCACCGCCGCCCGCAGCTCTGCTTCCGGCGAGCCGGAGATGAACCGGAACTCGCTTTCCGGATATTGCTCCAGCAGCGCGCCGAAAAAGCGCAGCATCTCGACCGGAAGGTACCAGGTGCCCAGGCTGCCCAGGTAGACCAGGCGCAGGCCTCGTCGTTCCGCAACCGACGGGGCGGGTGGCTCGGCCGGCCGGAACAGCTCCAGGTCGGCGCAGGTGGGGATCACCGCCACTGTCAAACCGCTCCGCCCGGGCAGCCGGGCCCGCACGAGCGCGGCCCCGCGCTCGCTCAACACCACCACCGCATCCGCGCGGCTCAGGAACACGCGCTCCAGGCGCTTGAACAGACGGTACATCGCGCCGCCGGCGCGCCAGGCGCCGCCCTCCACTTTCTCATCCGCCCAGAAACCGCGCATGTCGAACACGAACCGCCTTCGCGGGAACGCGCACAACGGCAGGGCGATCAGCGCGGCGATGTAACTTCTTGCGTGTACTATGTTTGCACGCAGGCACAGGGCGAGCCAGAGGCCCACGCTCACCCCGCGCAGGATATCCCAGGCCGTGGCCGGGGCGGCCGGACGGCTGTGGTAGCGCAGGGCGGTCCAGACCACGCCGCAGGCGGCCAGCTCCCTGCGAGTGCACGCGACAGCCTGGGGGTCCAGGCGTTCGGGCTTTTCGAAACTGAGCACCCGGATACGCACCCCGGCGCGGCCCAGCCAGCGCAGGTAGGGCTGCACCTGGGACTGTCCCAGCGGGTCCAGCAGCCCGTCATACGTGAGGTACAGCACCCGGTGGTTCATCGCCGCCCGTCGACAAAGGCCCGCTGCCAGAGCTCGAACATAAGCAGTATCCAAAGGTGGTGGCCCAGGTCGCGCTCCTCGCGCAGGTGGGCCGCCACCAGGCGCTCCACCGCGGCGGGGTCGAAAAACCCGCGCTTAGCGGCGGTGGGCCCGAGCAGGTGGTCGCGCAGGAAATCGCGCATCTCGCCGCGGAACCAGGCCCCGATGGGCACGGCGAAGCCCCACTTGGGCTTGGTCAGTATCCGGTCCGGCAGCCAGGGGGCCATGGCCTCCTTGAGGATCGACTTGAGGCCGCGGCCGCGCACCTTGTAGTCGGAGGGCAGCCGGGCGGCGTATTCCATCAGCCTGTGGTCGAGGAACGGGCTGCGCCCCTCCAGCGACACGGCCATGGTGGCGATATCCACCTTGACCAGCAGGTCGTTGGGCAGGTAGAAATTGACATCCGTCCGCAGCGCGGCGTCCACGTCATCCAGGCCCTCCTGGCCGCTGAACAGGGCCTCGAACTGGTGCGCCGAGTTCAGCTCGCCCACCGTGGCGCGCAGAGCCGGGCTCAGCAAGTCGTGCTTGTCCGCCTCGTCGAAGAACCCCACCCAGCGGGTGTAGCGTTCGGCTGGGGGCAGGCCGGTGGCGGTGGCGAACCGCCGGACCCGGTTGAAAAGGCTGTGATAGTTCCTGCCGCCCGGCAGTGCCAGAAGCGGCCGGATCAGGCCCGCGCGCAGTGACGGCGGCAGCGACCAGATCCGTCCGGCCACGCGGTTGGCCCAGTGACGCTGGTAGCCGGAGAATGATTCGTCCCCGCCGTCCCCGTTGAGCGCCACGGTGACATAGTCGCGGGTCATCTTCGAAAGGTAATAGGTTGGGATCGCGCTGCTGTCGGCGTACGGCTCACCGTAGTGCTCCACCAGCGCGGGCAGCACCTCCAGTGCGTTGGGCCGCACGGTGAACACGTGGTGCTCGGTGCCGTAATAGTGGGCCACGATCCGGGCGAACGGCAGCTCGTTGAACTTCTTTTCCTCGAACCCGATGGAGAACGTGCGCACCGTGCCGCCGCCGGCGCGGCTCATCGCCGCCACCACGGCGCTGGAGTCGATCCCGCCCGAGAGGAAAGCGCCCAGGGGCACGTCCGAAATCAGGCGCAGGCGCACGGCCTCCAGGAACAGCTCGCGTATCTGCTCGCAGGCCTCCGCGCGGCTCACTTTCAACTTGGGGCCGTACTGGAGGTCCCAGTAGCGGTGCAGCGTTGCCTCGCCGTCCCGGTACAGCAGGTAGTGGGCGGGAGGGAGCTTGCGCACCCCGTGCAGGGCGGTCAGCGGCGCGGGCACGCACATGAAAGTCAGGTAATGGTAGATTGCGTTCCAGTCGATCTCGCGCCCGATCCGGCTGTCTTCGAGAAGGGCGGCCAGCTCGGAGGCGAAACACAGCCGCCCGTCCTGCTCGTGGAACACCAGGGGTTTTTTGCCCACCCGGTCACGGGCCAGGAAAGCCACGCCCTTGCGCTCGTCCCAGAGGGCGAAAGCGAACATGCCGCGCAGGCGCTCGACAGTCCCCTGCGGGCCGTAGCTTTCGTACAGGTGCAGGATCGCCTCGCCGTCCGACACGGTGGCGAAACTGTGGCCCAGGGCCTCGAGCTGGGGGCGCAGCTCCTGGAAATTGTAGATTTCGCCGTTGAACACCAGGTGCAGCGAGCCGTCCTCGTTGGCCAGGGGCTGGTGGCCGCCGGACAGGTCGATTATGCTCAGGCGGCGGAACGCCAGGCCCGCCGACACGGGTGAGCCCGTGTCCTGGCCCTCGGCGCGCCCGTTGCGGTAGTAGCCGTCGTCATCCGGCCCGCGGTGCACCATCCGGTCGGCGATGGCCTTGAGGAGCGTCTGCTCCACCGGCCTTCCCCGGCTGTCTATCACTCCGGCAATGCCGCACACCGCTCACCTCCAGCTTTAATTGTCCGGCCTTGCGCCGGAACGGGCCTCAACGGAAGAACCGGTAGAGGAAAAGGTAATAGATCGCCCGCACCCCGTCGCGCCAGCCGATTTTCTTGCCCTCGTCCGTGGTGCGTGGGTTGTACGAGATCGGCGCCTCCTCGATCCGGTAGCCGTTTTTCAGAAACTGGGACGTAATCTCCGGCTCCACCTCGAACCCGATGCAGCGCAGGCGGAGACGCGCGGCCACCTCGCGGCGGAACATCTTGTAGGCGGTCTCCATGTCGGTCAGACGGCAGCCGTAGAGCAGGTTGGTCAACAGGGTGAGGAAGCGGTTGGCCAGACGGGAGATCAGGCGGATGTTCCGGTTCTCGCCCAGGAAACGCGAGCCGTAGACCACATCCGCCCCGGCCGAGATTTTTTCGAGCAGACGGCTGTACTCGCGCGGGTCGAGCTCCGTGTCGGCGTCCTGGATCACGATCACCTCGCCCGTGACATAGGTCAGACCGATCCGGATCGCGGCACCTTTGCCGAAATTGACCGGCGACAGGTGCACGCGTGTGATCATATCCTGCTTGCGGCGGATCGCCTCCACCGTCCCGTCCGTGGAGCCGTCGTCCACCACGATGATCTCTTTTTCCAGCGGCACCGCGCTGACCTCGTCGATCACCTGTTCGATGGTGCCACGCTCGTTGAAGACCGGGATTATCACCGACAGTTTCATTTCCGCTCCACGGCCGGGCTCTGTCCCGGCGTGACACCGCCTGTTGAGGTATCCGGCGTGCGGCCGCACGCGGCGGCCTGCTGCAGGGCCGAAAGGAATTGTCCGCTTGTCACTGCGTAATCGTAGACCGTTTCGGCGCGTTGCCGTCCCGCCGCGCCCAGGCTGTCGCAAAGCGCGGGGTTGTCGGCCAGGCGGGCCAGGTGGCGGCGCCAGTCGCCGCTTTGCGCGGCGAAAAACCCGCACACACCATCCTCGACCACCTCCAGGTTCGCACCCACCGGGCTGGCCAGGCAGGCTACGCCCGCAGACATGTACTGTATAAGTTTATACCCACCCTTACCTCGGCACCAGGGGTCATCGGGCAGGGGCATGATCCCGGCGTCCATCTGCGCAGGCAGCGTGCGGTTTTTCTCTTCGGACCAGGTCTCGAACCGCACCCGTTCTTTCAGCGTCCCTGTGTCGAACGGCCGCGCGCCCACGAACAGGAACCGCGCCCGCGGGCAATCAGCGGCGAAAGCGGCCAGCTCGGGCCAGACCGCCTCCAGGTAGGAGGTGGTGGCGGGCGAGCCGATCCAGCCCACGGTAAATGACGATTCCCCTGTGCCACCCGCTGGCCGTCGGGCGACCGCAGCGCAGTCCACCGGGCTGGGGATCACTGTCACCCGCTCCGGGGCAGCCCCGCGGCGGATCGCCTCATCCGCGGCGAACCGGCTCACGGCGATCACGCTGGCCGCGGCGCGAATCACGGCCCGGAAACGCATCTCGCGTTCGGCGCGGCCCAGGTAGACCGCATCGTCGAAATCGTAAACCAGCGGCGTTTTCAGCCTGGCCAGACGAGCGATTGTCCCGGCCGGGGGCAGCACCCGCTGGACAAAAAGCACGTCCGAGCGCCGCGCCGCGCCGCGCAGGCTGCTCCAGGCGGCCAGTTGACGGAGCTTTTCCGCGGCCCTGAGCGGCGGGCACGGCTTTTTCCCATCCACAAGGGCGCGGCAGGCGGCCTCGCCGGTGAAACTGACCGCGCGCGCCTCGAAATCCGTCCGCCCGGCCAGGCGCTCCAGGTGATTGTAGACCCGGATCCGGCTGGCCGGCGAGGTGCGTGTGCCCTCTGTCAGGAAAAAGACCCTCATGGCTTCGGTCGGCTCAGAAATAGTACGCTTCCGGCGTTATATCCGCCTCACTCGGGGGCGGAGGGCCGCTGGACAGACGGAACCGGCACCACCCGAGGTAATATTCCCGCACCCGTTTCCAGGCGGCGCTCCGCATATTGTCCAGGGCCGGAGATTCAAGTTGTGTCAAAGCCTGTTCCCAGCGACCCTGCCGCATCAGCCCGGCGGCCAGGAACAGGCTGGAGCGTTCCGCCCAGGGGCTGTCCGGGTAATCCTGCAGCAGTTTTTTGTACAAAGCGACGGCTTTGGCGTATCGGCCGGCCAGTTGGTAATTCCGCGCCTTGAAATAGAGGGCTTCATCCGGTTTGTCCAGATCGAATTTCTCCTGGGCCAGATGATGGACTCTGTTCAGGAACAAATCCTGGTACGGGTTGAACTGGAACGCCCCGAACAGCCGTCGGCTGAACCCCACCACAGCGGCGAACGTCCGGCGCGCTCCGGTCATCTTGCTCTTAGGCGGTGACCAGGCGAAAGGCGGGAATTTTTTGTCGAAAAGGTTCGTGTACCGAACGATGGCGTTTTGCCCGTCGTACGTTATCCGGATGTGTGTCAGGTAACGCGGGTCACCGGCCTGGATCGACTCGAAGTCGGCGATGTTCCCGGCCGTATCCCGGTACAATATGCCGTACAGCGGGTCGAAAACGCTCAGCCGCCCGTTCAGTTTCACCTGGGCCACCGTGTGATGGGAGATCGAATCATTGCCCCGCAGCAACAGCATCGAGCCCTCGATTCCCTCGAAAAAAAGCAGCAGCGCCAGGGCGTTGGATTGCTGGTCGCAGGCCGCGTGCCCCAAAAGCATGTCATTCAGCGGGGTGGCATCCAGCGCGGGCATGTCGGTATAGAACTCGTTGCAGCGGATGAAGCTTAAAACCCTCTCGGTTTTGAGCCGGGGCGACTGCTCATCGCCGACAGCCTGTCCGGCTATCCGCGAGTACATGAACGTTCTGTAAACATAGTCCCGCGGACCGGCCGGTCCGAGCAGGCTGGCGAAAGGCAGGCAATAGAGGCCCAAGGCTAACGCCAGTGGAACCGCGATCAGGACAGCCGTTTTTTTTCGCATCCGTGGCCCCCTTGTCTACTCTGCCTTGGCCGGAGCGTGGTTTGCCAGTTCGCCATAGATTGCGCTGTAGCGCTCGGCGAACGCGCTCAGGCCGAAACCCTCGCGCGCCGTGCGCAGGCAGGCGGCGCGCAGGCTGTCACGACGGCGCTCCAGGCTGCGATGAAGCTCCTCCGGGTCGCGGGTGGCCTCCAGCGCCTCACCCACGCCAAGCTCGGCGGTCAGGCGCACCAGCTCGGTGTTGGCCGGATGGACCAGTATCGGCAGGCCCAGGGCCAGGTATTCCGAGAATTTGAGCGGCAGGAATGTCTCGCTGGTCCTGAAATCGGCCAGGGCCAGCAGCGACCAGTCCGCAGCGTTGAGATAGCGCGGCACCGACTCCGTGTTCACCCCGACGCACTCCCAGTCCAGGCCTCGGTGCAGCCCGGACTCCTGCAGCGAGAGCGCCAGCGGGGCGATACGCTTGTCATCCGAGGGGCTCAGGAGCAGGAAAAAACTGTCCGGCCCGAAAATAGAGAAAAACACCCCCACGCACTCGGCGATCCGCGCGGCCGGGTAGCGCCCGCCCAGGGTGCCGCAGAACACCAGCACGCAACGCCCCCCGATCCCCAGCTCGGTGCGCAGTGAATTGCGCAGGCCCTCATCCGGGCGGAACCGTTCCAGGTCCACGAAATTGGGGATCGTTTCGACCGTGAGCCCGGGGTTCTCGCCGCACACGTGCGCGGTCATGGCCGGCGAGACCGAGACCACGCGGTCGGCCGCATGCAGCATCCGCCGCTCCAGGGCCTTCCAGGCCTTGAAAGGCCCGCTCTGCTCGCTCCACTGGCCGTTGACCAGCCCCTGCTCCGGCAGAAGGGTGCGCAGGTCGAAAATGACTTTATAGGCGACCCCGCTCATTTTCCTCGCGGCCAGGGCCAGGCGTGCGGCGTAGTAGTAGCGGCAGTGCACAATATCCGGCCGGGTCCGCCGCACCTGAGCCAGGAACGCGGGCAGGCTGGACAGGACAAACCAGCGCAGCAGCCGAGTGCGCATGTTGAAAAAGGCCGAGGGCACGAACGAGCGCCGCAGCACCAGCTCTATGCCATCGGCGGCCAGGGATTCTTTCAGCGCAGCCAGGGCCTCACGGTGACGCCGGAAATTGCTGTACACTCCCCGTCGCGTGACCTCCAGCCAGGGCAGCAGCACGAGCAGGGTCACCCTGGCCCCCCCGGCGCGGTGTACTGCGGCCAGCATCCGGCGGACCTGGTTTTCGAAGATCGCGTTATCGAGCACGTTCTCCAGCGCGATCAGGTAGAGCACTCTGGGCATCAGTCGCCTTTTCCACCTGTCGGCGGAGTTTTGTACCATGCTGAGCTTTCAGGTGATATGCATGGCCCGGAAACTTTTTCCTGCTTTCGTTTCGGCGAAAGCAGCAAAGCCATAGGGGGCCGCGAACTCGTCCGCACCACATAACATTTTCAACCTTAACTGTCTACGGAGCGGCGATTCCGCTCCATCGTGCCGGGCGGCGCTTGACGCGCAATCGCCGCCGCACTCCAACTTTGCCTGGGCTTCAGCGTTTCATGTACAATTTCACGCTGCCCCGGCGGGAGGCTCAGACATGCGCGGC
>JAJFUG010000113.1 GCA_021372515.1 bacterium | reverse complement strand
CAGGCGGAAAGGGAAAGTGCAAGAAGAGTCAGAATGATGCAGAGCTTGAATTTATGCACGCGCAGGGTCCGGGAACCGCTTGTTCATCCAGTAGTGTTCTCTGTGGGTGCGGCACAACGGAATAATACCACCGCCCGGCCGAAGCAGTTCCATCGGCTGTCGATACGGGCCGCTCAACTCCGAAAGCCTCAACGGGAGGCCAACTGGCCCAGGATAATCACATCAATAAAATCTACTTTGCCATCCTGGTTAAGATCGGCGAGAGCTTTTTCGGCCTCGGATAGAGGGGGACTGGAGGCTTTCAACCAATCGAGCAGCAATACAAGATCATTAATATCGACCTTATTGTCGCGGTTGATGTCTCCACGGAACCCTGTGGCCGTGTTGTACAGGGAATACGTCCCACCGGCCGGGTCGCGCGACTGGTTGCCGAATGTGTCCGCCGCCTCGAAAAAGAAACGCTGCGAGTTGCCGGGCAGCGGGGTGCGCCGTGTGATCTTCCACTGGTCGTTCCCGAGCGGCTGGCCGTAGACCGTGTCCTGCCGCGTTGCGCTCGAATCGCCGAAAACCACGCGAACCCATTTCACGCCGCTGGGGTCGCGCGCCTCCAAAGTAACATCCACGGTCCTGGATGTCGAGGTAATTGTACCGGTTACCGGTGTCCCATCCGCGGAGGGCAACAACTTGAGCGTGGGGCCGCTCTGTGTGTCCTCGCTGATCTCGACCGTGCCGGGCAGCAGGGGACCGGCCAGGGTCTGACGGCCTTTCTGCGGCCAGTAGACCACCAGGCTGTCGGCGTAGCCGTTCTGGGAGATGGACCAGAGCAGGGTGCCGTTGTTCTGGATGCGCCCGCCGCCGCCCGGGACTGTCTGGAGCCAGCCTTTGCCGCCCACGAACAGCACGGCGCGCGTGCCGATCAGGCTGCGCTTGTCCCGCTTGAGCCTCAGCACCAGGTTGCGCTGGAACAGCCCCTTGTTCTCGGAATAGCCCAGCGGGAGCTGGCTGCCGTGGAACAGGTCGGAGGGGTTGTCGGGCAGGTAGTTGACATACAGCACGTCCAGGTCGCCGTCCCCGTCGTAGTCCGCGGGCACGGGCAGGCTGGAGTCGGCGGCGCGGCGAAGGCCCGCGTCATCGGTGCTCTTGGTCCCCGCGCCGGGGTTGGGGTACTGGCCCGGGTTGGAGAAAAACAGGTCGCCGTAGCTGCCGCTGAAAAAGCCGAACACGGAGGTGCGTGCGATCAGCAGGTCGGGACGGCAGTCCTCGTCCAGGTCGGCGATGGCGCTGGCCAGGCGGCCGTAGCGGCCGTCCACATAGTCCGAGAACTTGCGGTCGAAACGCGCGCCGGAGCCCTTGCCGACATTCATGTACAGCGCGTCCACATCCTGCGCGCGCGTGATGTACAGGTCCGGGTAACCGTCACCGTTGAAATCGCCCCAGCTCTGGCTCTGGCCGAACTTGGCGTAGGTGGAGCCCACATTGAGGCCGCTGTTGGCGGTGGCGTCGGTGAACCCCTTGTCGCCGCCCATCAGCAGGCGGATCGGGCCCTCGTCGTTGAGCGTCACCATGTCCAGCCAACCATCGGCATCCACATCCACCAGGGTGGCGCTCTCGGTCTTGTTCGACTCGGTGAGTCCGAAATCCCTGGAACGGTCGAGGAACTTGCGCCCGCTCTGGCTGACCAGCAGCCAGTTGGCCCCGTCGTAGTTGCCCACCAGCAGGTCGAGCCAGCCGTCCCGGTTGACATCCCCCCAGCAGACCGAGGTGGCCCGCTGGCGGCCGGACTGGTCGAGGCCAAGGATTCGGGTGCTGTCGGAAAAAGTGCCATTGCCGTTGTTGTGGAACAGCTTGCTGGGCAGACTGATCCCGGCGATCACCAGGTCCTTGTAACCGTCGTTGTCGTAGTCGCCCCAGGCGCAGCTTATCCCGTCGTTCACCTGGGCCACGCCCGCCTGCTCGGCCACATCCACGAACCTGCCGCCGGGCTGGCCCTGGAACAGGGCGCTGTAACTCTTGTAATTCAGCACGTAAATGTCCAGCAGGCCGTCATTGTTGTAATCGCCCACGGCCACGGCGTTGCCGGCCAGGGTGCGGTCCAGGCCGACATTGGCCGTATTGTCCACGTAACGGGCATCCGCGGGGGAGTAGATCACGAGCGAGTCGGATTTGGCGCTGAGGAACAGCCAGTCCAGGATGCCGTCGTTGCCCCAGTCCGTGGCGCCGATCAGCTGCAGCCCGCGGCTGCCGGCGACCACCGTGTCGGCAGCGCCAGAGGCGTACTTACCCGGAGCGATGCCCCGCAGCATGGTCACCGTGGGCCCGCCGCCGAACAGCAGGTCCGGGTTGCCGTCGGCGTTGTAGTCGAAACAGTCCGCGTAGGTCGCACCCTGGAAATTGATGGAGAAAGTGGTCTTGTCCTGGAAAATGTTTTTCGCGTCGAGGTTCATCACGTGGGCCACGTCCGGCGTGTAGGTCGCGTTGTTGGACGCGGCGATAAGCTCGTCCAGCCCGTCGCCGTCCAGGTCGAACGAGCCCAGGGTGAAACCGATCCCGGCCTGGGTCTGGTAGGGCAGTATGGTGAAACGTCCCTGCCCCTCGGCCTTGAAAAGGCAATTGTGGAACACGAAATCCGTCTTGCCGTCGGCATTGAAATCGCCGAAAATCAGACGGGGGCTGTAAGCGGACAGGGCGGCGGAATTGGCCCCAGGCAGAAGGTAGAGGTCGAAGCGGCGGAAACGGTCGGCTCCGGGGGGTACGCTATCCTGCCACTGGATCTGGATATAGTTCAGCGAGCCGTACCAGGCGATTATCTCGGGCAGGTTGTCCCCGTTGAGGTCGGCCAGGGCCAGGGTGTCGGGGCTGCCCAGGCGCAGCGTGTCCTCGTAGACCCGGACCACCTGGTTGCGCAGGGGCTTGTCGCCGAAATAGACCTTGAAATAGGGCCGGCTGCGGAACCAGACCAGCGCGTCCGCGAGCCCGTCCCCGTCCAGGTCGCCCTTGACCGCACCCACGGCCTCGGAATACTTCTCGTAGGCGCTCAGGTTGATCGAGGAGCCGCGGTTGTCCACATAGAACAGACCGCTCCGGCTGTCCGTGGTGTTTTTCGGGTCCCTGACCAGCAGGGCGGCCTGACGGTAGGAGGTGGGGGTCTCGGTGGGCGAAAACGCCCAGCCCCCCGTGACACCACGCGGCACAGAGATCGCGTTGCGCAGGTAGTTGGGGATAGCCGCCACGGCCGCCAGCGGCGCCACGAGAACCATAAGCGCTGCCGCGAGGGTTATTTTAAGGTCGTTTTTCATTTCCGCCTGACATAGATATTATTAGAGTTAAAAAGATACTAACAATTTCCATGCCAATTGTTGCGGGAGCGCGCAAAGCGCAGGAAAAGGGTCCGAAAGGCCCCTGGCTGCCCAACTTGGCTTGTCTTAAGGGTTTGAGAAGGAAAGGCCTGTGAAGGCCGAACTGCGAAACGCGATAACCGTGTCAGGAAAATTCTTCAAACCGTTTAGCAGGCAAGAAGTTACTTCTTGGGTTCCACTTGTTACTTGATGAGCGTCACTTTCAGGCCTGACGGTGCTTGTCGCGTTCGGACTGGAAACCGTGCTTTTTTACCAGCCGCTGGAACAGGCTGCGGTTCATCCCGGTCAGCTTGGAGGCGCGCGAGATGTTGCCGCCCGACTCCTCCAGCACCGCCTCCAGGAAAGCCCGTTCCACCTCGGTCACCGCACGGGCTGTGGCCTCCTCACGCGCCAGCTTGAGCTCGTCGTTGTTGCGGGCCACCGGCACGCTGTGCCCGGGCACGGCCGCAGCCTGGGCCGGACGGCTGCTTTCCAGGATGTCGGGGGGAAGCTCGGTCTCGGAAATGTAATTGTCGCGCGACAGGATGATCGCCCGCTGGATGATGCCCTCCAGCTCGCGGATGTTGCCCGGGAACTGGTAGTGCTGGATGGTGCGCACGAACTGCGGGTCGGCCCCGGCGATGGTCTTGCCCAGGGCCTCGGAGTGCTTGAGAATGAAATGGTCGATCAGAAGCGGAATGTCATCCGGCCGCTCGCGCAGGGGCGGGAAATGTATCTCCACGATTTTAAGCCGGTAATAGAGGTCCTCGCGGAAAGTGCCCTGGGCCACCAAATCCGGCAGCCGCTTGTTCGTGGCCGCGATGATCCGCACATCCACCCGCTGCAACTTGTAGCTGCCCACTTTTTCGAACTCGCCGAACTGGAGCACGCGCAGCAGTTTCACCTGCAGCTCGGGCGGCATCTCGGCCACCTCGTCCAGAAAGATTGTCCCCTCGTCCGCGGCCTCGAAACGTCCGATCTTGGTGGCCACCGCCCCGGTGAACGAGCCCTTGACGTGTCCGAACAGCTCGGACTCCAGCAGCCCGGTGGGCAGGGCGCCGCAGTTGATTGTAAGGAACGGCTTGTCCTTGCGCTTGGAATTCAGGAAGATGGAGCGGGCGATAAGCTCCTTGCCGGTGCCGCTGTCGCCGGTGATCAGCACCGTGGCGTCCGTGGGGGCCACGCGCGCGGCCAGCTCCATCACCTCCACCATTTTCTTGCTCTTGCCCACGATCATGCTGAAATCGTATTCCTGGCGCAGGCTCTCGCCGATCCGGGTGCTGCTGCGCTCGGCGTGGCCACGGCTCAGCTCCAGGAAATTCAAGGCGTTCTTGATGCTGTTGGCGCTCAGCTCGGACAGCTCGAGCAGCAACTGGAGGTCTTTCTGCATGAAACAGGCGCTGACCGAGCGGTTCTCCACGTAGATCGCGCCGTAGGGCCGCTCGCCGATGATGAGCGGCACGCAGAGGATCGAGCGCAGGCCCAGGTCCACGATGCTGCGGCTGGAGCTGTATTGGTCCTCCTCCTGGGCGTTGTTCACGAACAAGGGCTGGCCGGTTTCCAGCACCTGGCGCACGATAGTGCGGCTGACGATCCGGTTGTCCTGGCCCTCCAGTTCCCCGTCCAGGTTGCGCGCCACCTTGATCTGGAAACTGTCCGGCCGCCCGGTGACTATGAACCCGCGCTCGGCGCGCAGGATATCCATCAGACGGTCGAGGATCAGGTTGAGCAGGCGCGAGTAGTCCAGCTCGTTGTACAGAAGGCGGCTGATCTCGTACTTGAGTTCCAGGTCCCGGCAATGGTTGCGCATCAGGTTCAGTTCACGGTGCATGCTGTCCTGTCCGGCCGGCCCCTGTTCCGGTGTGTCCTGAGTCTGGCTCATCACATTGTCCCCGCATTGATCCGGTTTCAGAAACTTACAACAGTATCGTGGTAGAGGGAGACCGACAGGCTGCCCCAGCCGCAGCGCCGTCCCTCACCCGGATGGTTGTCACGGTTGTGCACCCGGCTGAATCCACATTCCGCCTTGAGAAACGCCCAGTCCAGGGCCTGCCAGCGCAGGCCGAGGCCGGCGCCGAGCGAGCGCTCCGCCGTGGGCGTGGGGAACGGCAGCCCGGCCGAGCCGACCAGGTCCGCCGCCGGCGAGGCGATCCGCCGCGCCCCCCGCGTGGTGAGGTCCAGCCGGGCGGTTACATCCAGCTCCGGCCCGAGGAAGCGCCGCAGGTAGGCCCCAGCGCTCCAGTAGTCATCGCCCAGCGGCGCGCCCAGCGAACGGCCCTCCAGGGTGTAGCGCTCCCAGGGCTTGAACGTGTCGTAGACATAGCTCGAGGCCACGGTGGCGCGAAGTCCGGCCGTGGAGGGCCCGGCGAGCGGCGGGTCGCGCAGGTCGAGGCCCAGGCTCGCCGCCCAGCGGTCCTGGATGTCGGAGCGGCGCAGGAAATCGTCGAACAGGAACTGTCCGAAAAGGCTCACCCGCCCAGCGGCGTTCCAGAACCCGTCCAGCGCAACTAACGTGTTGTTGGCATGGTCGTCCTTGTCCTGGATCGCGGTCAGGCGGTAGCTGGTGAACGGGTTCATCAGCGCCGGGTCGAACGAGGCCCCCACGCCGCCGTAGACCGTGCTCTCGGTGAACCCGAAACGCAGGTTGTCCCGCACCCGGATGTCCAGGCGGTGGGCGGTGAAAAAGCGGTTGGCGCGACGGTAGACCGGGTCGGCGCTTGTGCGGTAGTCCATGCCGTCCAGACGGGCCAGCAGGTGGCTGAATGTGAAGTGACGGCTGCGCAGGGCCAGGCCGAAATGGTCGAAACTGAGCGCCTCTCCCGACAGGATCAGGCTCTGGTCCAGCTCCGGCGACCAGTTGCGCGCCAGGCGGCCGAAAAACAGCTCCAGGCCGAACGCCCCACCTCGGCTGACGAAATCGGCCTTGAGGTAGCCCTCCATCGGGCGGATCAGGCCCTCCTCACGCGCGGGGAGCACATCCGGGTCGCGCTGCCAGGTGGAATCCGGCGAGCGCAGCAGCTGCGGGGCGCGCAGGAACCGGGCATCGCAGACCAGTGGCCCGAACCGTCCGCCGAACCCCAGGCCCACGGTCTCATCGTGACGGTCCGGGCGCAGGGAGCGCAGCTCCAAAGAGGCCTCAGAGCGCACGGTCAGACGCAGGGCGGCCGAGTCGGCGCCCGCGGGCAGGTCGAGCTCCGCGGCGCACTCGCGCTCGATATGTTCGAGCCAGTCCAGCTCGAAGCCGTGCAGAGCCTCCCTGGGCTGGGCCGCCACCGCGCGCCGCACCTGGGCGCGGGTGTAAGGGCGCAGGGCCCGGTCCAGGCTCAGCAGAAGGCCACGCTCCTGGGCGCGGTCCAGCCAGTCGTAGACCGGGTGGTCGAGCGGAAAGTAGCGGCTGTGGTCGGCCGGGTCGGACCCGGCGGCTGTCAAAAGGCCCCACGGGAGCGCGAGCAAGGTGACCAGAAGCGACAGTCTGAACCGGCGATACATAAGCTTTACCGTTGGTTTGGCTGGAGAGGGCGCCGGTGAGTGTCACCGCGGGAGCGACACAAAAAGTGCGGCGCAGAGCAACACTCGTGAATACCGTAAATCGGTCAATGCAAGCAATTAAATTAGTCGCCTGCGGCCCGGATGTCAAAGGTTACGTTGTCTGCGGAACGTCGAGAGAATTAGATTTGACTTTGGTTGGGCAAGCGTATAAAATATACTATTCCCGCAGAGGGGTCCTCTGTGCGCGCATTAATCGACAGGACGCCGTTTTGCGGCGCTGCCTGCCTGGAATTGAAAGCGAGCCGCCGTGGTTATTATCATCCGGATAATCCTGCTGTACATAGTTTTTTACCTTCTTTTGCGCCTTGTCACGACTCTGCTGCGGAAAGGCCGCATGTACTATCAGGCCTGGCGGCAGGTACAGCAGAAACGGAATGCCAGGCCGGTGCGGCCGCCCACCGAGAACCTGAACCTGCGGGCTTTCGATGTGGAGGACGCCCAGTACGAGGAGATAAAGCCCGGCAACGGCGATAAGAAATAACAAGTATGCGCGCGGAACCGAAAGCGGCCCGCCCAGGCAGTGGCCGGCTGCGGAAAAGATAAAATCAGACGGAGGGTAAATGGCCAGCAGAAGCGTAAACAAAGTGATCCTGATCGGCAACCTCGGGGCCGACCCCGAGCTGCGCCACACCCCGGGCAACGTGCCGGTGGTCAATTTCACCGTGGCGACCAACGAGAGCTGGGTTAACCGCGACGGGGCCCGGGAGGAACGCACGGAATGGCACCGCGTGGTGGCCTGGCGCAAGCTGGCCGAAATCTGCAACGAGTACCTGCGCAAGGGCACCCAGGTCTACATCGAGGGCCGGCTGCAGACCCGCACCTGGGAGGACCAGAGCGGCCAGAAACGCTACATGACCGAGATCGTGGCCGATGAGATGGTTATCCTGGGCGGACGGGGCGGTGGCTCCGGCGAGGGCCAGATGAGCGGGAAAGCGTTCAGCGATGACGGCCCTTACGGCGGGGACTCGTTCGAGGATTTCCAGCCGCCCGCGGGCAAGGGAGAGGATGATCTGCCGTTCTGAGGCATATTCGACATTGGGCCGTAGCCGCGGTAATAGTCCGTGGCCGCACGGACACGACTTTCGGATGCCGTAAATTCCGCGAAGGAGCGAGAACGCCGACGAGGATTGTTTTTGCTCCTTTCCATTTTACGGAGACTGCTGATGATAAAGACACGGGACAACTGGGGTTCGAGACTGGCATTCATCCTGGCGGCCTCCGGCTCTGCCATCGGTCTGGGCAACATCTGGCGCTTCCCGACCGTGGCCTACCAGAACGGCGGCGCGGCATTCGTACAGATTTACATTCTGTTCGTCTTCTTTATCGGTTTCGTGGTGATGGTGGCTGAGATCGCCCTGGGACGCAACACACAGCTCAATCCGGTCGGAGCTTACCGCAAGCTGGCCTCACCACGCTCTCCCTGGGCCGTGGCCGGGTTCCTGGCCGTGACCGCCAGTTGGGCCGTGGTCTCCTACTACAGCGTAGTGGCCGGTTGGACCCTGCGCTACATTTTCACCACCGTCAGCGGCACTTTCAGCCATCCGCTCAGCCAGGAACAGATCGCCGACATTTTCAGCCGGATGGTCACCAGCCCCTGGCAGTCGATTTTCTGGCACCTTCTGTTCATGGTCCTCACCGTGGCCGTGGTGATGGGCGGGGTGCGCCAGGGGATCGAGCGCTGGTCGAAAATCCTGATGCCGGCCCTGTTCCTGATCATCCTCATGCTGGTGATCCGTGCGGTCACCCTGAACGGCGCCGCCCGCGGACTGGGCGAGTACCTGCGTGCCGACTGGAGCAAGGTGCACGCCGGAACTTTCATCGCCGCGATGGGGCAGGCCTTTTTCTCGCTCAGCCTGGGCGCCGGGACAATGCTCACCTACGGCAGCTACGCCTCGCGCGATGAGAATATCGTAAACTCGGCGGCATGGGTCTGTTTTCTCGACACCCTGATCGCTTTCATGGCCGGCCTGGCGATTTTCCCGGTGCTGTTCCTGATGCAGGGCATCCAGCCCGAGGTGGGAGCCAAGCTGATCTTTTTCGTCCTGCCGCGCCTGTTCGCCGAGATACCGTTCGGCACACTGTTCGGAACCGGCTTCTTTGTCCTGCTGCTGGTGGCGGCGGTGACCAGCAGCATTTCGCTGCTCGAGGTCCCGGTGGCCTATTTCGTGGATGAGCGGGGCTGGAACCGCAACAAGGCCACCCTGTTCTGCGGGGTGGCGGCGTTCCTGGTCGGCGTGCCCAGCGCGCTGAGCGTCGGCGCGGTGGGCGCCCTGTCCAACCTGCTCACGGTCGGCTCGCGCACTTTCGGCTTCCTCGACCTGATGGACCTCTGCTCCGGCCAGTACATGATGACTTTCGGGGCGCTGATGATCGCCCTGTTCACCGGCTGGCGCTGGGGAGTGAACGCCCTGCGTAGCGAGATCACCCACACGGAGTCAAGCGCCCTGATCCGTCGCATCATCGCTTTCCAGATCCGCTATGTCTGCCCGCTGGTCATCATCGGGCTCATCGCGTACATAATCCTCAACCCCGGCGCATTCTCCTGAGCACGCGGGGACGGGTTCGGCCATAATCAAGGCGAGGGAGAGAATGGACAGGCTAATCGAGCTGGCGCAAAAGGTTGAAACCTTCATGTACGGTCCCTGGTTCGTGTGTCTTCTGCTGGGCACGGGGCTTCTGCTGACATTCCGCACCCGTTTCATCCAGTTTCGCCGTTTGATAGCCTCGCTCGTGCTGGTGGCCAAGAGCGCGTTCACCAAGGACAAGACACTGCTCCCGGGCGATATCACCCCGTTCCAGGCCCTGAACACTGCCCTGGCCGCCACGGTGGGTCTGGGCAATATCGCCGGGGTGGCCACGGCGATAGTGCTGGGAGGCCCGGGCGCGATATTCTGGATGTGGCTGACCGCGCTGCTGGGTATGGCCACGATCTACGGCGAGGCCATGCTGGCGATCAAGTACCGCTCGGTCATGCCGGACGGCAGCATGGGCGGCGGTCCGATGTACTACATCTCGAAAGGTTTGAAAAACAAGAAACTTGGACGGTTCCTCGGAGGGGTGTTCGCCCTGACCGGCAGCATCTCCTGCTTTTTCTCCACCGGCACGATGATGCAGTCGAACTCCATCGCCCTGATCCTGCGCTCGCACGGCGGAGTGCCCAACTGGGTTACCGGCCTGGTGCTGGCCGTATTCACCGGGATGGTCACCCTGGGCGGGATCAAGCGTATCGGCGTGGTAGTGGAAAAGCTCGTCCCGTTCATGATCTTCCTGTATGTCGGCGCCTCGCTCTATATCCTCGGGGCGAATGTCACCCAGATACCCGCCATGCTCTGGCTGATCGTGCGCAGCGCGTTCACCCCGCTGGCGGCGGTGGGCGGGTTCGCCGGGGCCTCGGTGATAGCGGCGATGCAGTTCGGGGTGAGCCGCGGGGCCCTTTCCAACGAGGCCGGCCTGGGCTCCAGCCCCATCGCGCACGCCGCGGCCAAGGAGGAGAACCCCGACCGTCAGGGCATCCTGGCCATGAACGGCGTGTTTGTCGATACCATCGTTGTCTGCACCATGACTGCCCTGGTGATCCTGGTGAGCGGCGAATGGACCAGCGGCAAGACCTCCACCGAGCTTACCGCCGCGGCTTTCGCCAGCGAGATACCGCACGGCTACCTGATCGTGCTGGTTAGCGCGCTGCTGTTCGGGTTCACCACGCTCCTGGGCTGGTCGTACTACGGCGAGCAGTGCGTGAAGTATTTCGCCGGGGTGCGGATCGCGCCGCTTTACCGTTTTGTTTTCATCCTGTTCGTGTTCACCGGCGCGGTGATCCACCTTGATCTCGTATGGAGCATCGGCACCACGGCCAACGCCTGCATGGCCCTGCCCAACCTGATCGGGCTGATCGCCCTGAGCGCGGTGGTGGGGCGGATCGCCACCGGCCGGAACGACATTTCCGCAGGCTGAGCCGCGCGCCGGAGGGAAATTCGTCCGCCAGTGAAACAATCAGCCGCCCGTGGAGCGTTTAAACAGCATGCTGATCGCGCTCAGAATATTCTATGCTCTGGCCTTCGGGCTGTACGCCGCGGCGGCGGTGCAGTACATCCGCTCTTTCAGCCCGCGCGGGGCCGCCCCCCGTCGCCGCCGCCTGGTTCTTCTGCACCTGGCGATGCTGGTCCAACTGGTCGGCATCGTAACCTACACGATTTTCCTGCGCCAGGCCCCTTTCTCGGGGATATACCAGGGCCTGACTTTCGCCTCGTTCATCCTGGCCGCACAGTTCGTGCTGATGTTCCGCAGCGTTGAGGATGACCGCTCGGCCGGGATGATTATCATCCCCCTGGCGGCCCTATTCCAGTTGCTGGGAGTGTTCACCCCGCTCGTGCCGCTCAGCGATCCCTCGCTCGCGCCCAACCCCTGGTTCATCCTGCACGCCGCTCTGGGCCTTTTCGCCTGCGCCGCTTTCAGCGTGGCGTTCGCCACCGCGGTGCTCTATATCCTTCTGCACCGTGAGATCAAGTCCAAGCAGCTGGGACGGTTCTTCGAGCGGCTGCCCTCGCTGGGCGAACTGGACCACCTCACCTGGCGTGGCGTGGCGGTGGGTTTCAGCACTCTGACCGCCTCGATCGCCTTGGGGATGATCTGGTCCTATTTCCGCACCGGCCGTCTTTTGCAGATGGATCCCAAGGAGATATTCACCCTGGCCAACTGGGTGCTCTACGCTTTCTACCTGCACAGCCGGTTCAGCCGGGGCTGGCGCGGCAAGAGGGCGGCCTGGCTGGCGGTGGCCGGGTTCGCGCTGCTGATTTTCAACCTGCTCGTGGTCAGCCTGGTGCTTTCCAGGACCCACGCCTACATGTGAGCCGGGGGAGGGCGGATGAGCGACACGACCCGGGCCGGCTACTATCCGTTGTTCCTGGACCTCAACGGGCGGCTCTGCAAGGTGGTGGGGGCCGGGAAAGTAGCCCGGCGCAAGATCGAGGGTCTGCTGGAGGCCGGGGCGCGCCTGGAGGTGATAAGCCCCGCGGCCGTGCCGGAGGTGGAAAGCCTGGCCGCGCAGGGGAAAATTGCCTGGGTCCGCCGGGCGTACCACGATGGCGACCTGGAGGGGGCGTTTCTGGTGATCGGGGCCACGCCGGACCGCGCGGTCAACGCCGCGGTGTTCCGGGAGGCGGAATCGCGCCATATTCTGGTCAATGTCGTGGATGACCCACAGTACTGCAATTTCATCCTCGCCTCGGTGCTGAGGCGCGGGGATTTCCAACTGGCTGTCTCGACCGGCGGGGCGAGCCCGGTGCTCTCCCGCAAGGTGCGCGAGCGCCTGGAGAGCCTGTTCCCGGAGCATTACACCCGCGTGACTGCGGTCCTATCGGCCCTGCGCGAGCGGGTCAAAACCGAGCTGCCCGAGGAATCGCAGCGGCGGCGGTTCTGGGAGAGTTTCATCGACCTCGATTTCTTCGCCTCGCTGGATGAGGCCGACCTCGAGGCTGCATTAGACAGAAGGATCGAGCAATGCCTGTCCAGGTTGGCGGACTGAACCATCGGGTTGCACCGCTGGAGCTGCGTGAGCGCCTGGCGTTCTCGGCGGCGGAGCTCAAGAACCGTTTCCAGGCCGGGAGCCTTCCCGCCGGAGTGGATGAGCTGGTGGTGCTCTCCACCTGCAACCGCACCGAGGTCTACGCCTGCGGCGAGGATGAGTCCGCCCTGCGCTCGGGGCTGGAGGGTATCCTATCGGCCAAGCGTGGGGCGGAGGTGTCGCTGACCGACAGCCAGTTCTACGGCTGGGGCGGCGAGATGGCGGTGCGGCACCTGTTCCGGGTGGCGGCGAGCCTGGATTCGATGATCCTGGGTGAGTCGCAGATCCTGGGCCAGGTGCGCGAGGCCTACCGTCTGGCCCAGGAGGGACGGACCTCGGGGCGGGTGCTGTCGCGCCTGTTCCAGCAGGCGGTGCGCGTGGGCAAGCGCGCCCGCAGCGAGACCGCCATCTCGGCCGGCGCGGTGAGTGTAAGCTCGGTGGCCCTGGACCTGGCGCGTAAGATCTTCGGCGACCTGAGCGGACGGCAGGCTCTGGTGCTGGGGGCGGGCGAGACCGGCGAGCTGACCCTCTCGCTGCTGGTGGACCAGGGGGTGGAGTCTGTCCTGGTGGCCAACCGCACCTACCGCCGGGCCGTGGAGCTGGCGCTCAAGTACCACGGCACAGCGGTCAACTATGACGAGCTGCACAAGTACCTGGCCCAGGCGGATATTGTCCTCAGTTCCACCAGCGCGCCTCATTTCATCCTCACCCGCGAGAATTCCGGCCCCTACCTGTCGTTGCGCCACCGTCCGGTGTTCCTGATCGATCTGGCCGTTCCGCGCGATATCGACCCGCAGTTGGCCGAGCTGGAGAACTGTTTCCTCTACAACATCGATGACCTTCAGGGCGTGGTGCAGGCGAATGTCCAGGAGCGGCAGGCGCAGGTGGGGCCGGTCGAGGAGATAGTCGAGGCCGAGTGCGCCGAGTTCATGTCCTGGTACGAGGCGCTGGCCGTGGTGCCGCTCATCCGCTCGCTCCACGCCCAGATGGACAGCCTGCGCCGTCAGGAGGTGGAAAAGGTGCTGGGTAAGCTCGCCCACCTGTCCGAGGCCGACCGTCAGACAGTCGAGTCTTTCAGCGTGCAGATGCTGAACAAGTTCCTTCACGCTCCGACCAGCCGGATCAAGGCCGACCCCGGGGCGCTTTCACGGATGGACCCGACCCAGCTGATGCGGTTCCTGTTCGGGCTGGACAATGGGGGACCGGATGAGTGAGAGCAGGCTGATTATCGGCTCGCGGGGCAGCAAGCTGGCTCTCTGGCAGGCCGGGCATGTCAAGGCGCGGGTGGAGGCGCGGCACCCCGGGGTGTCGGTGGAGATACGGATAATCAAGACCCTGGGTGACAAGGTGCTGGATGTGGCCCTGTCCAAGGTGGGAGGCAAGGGGCTGTTCACCAAGGAGCTGGAGAGCGCGATCCTGGAGGGCACGGTCGATTGCGCCGTGCACAGCCTCAAGGACATGCCCACCGTTATCCCGGAGGGCCTGATCCTGGGGGCGATCACAGAGCGCGAGTGCTGGGAGGACGCCCTGGTGAGCCGCGCGGGGCTGGCCCTGGAGGCGCTGCCCGCCGGGGCGCGTCTGGGCACGAGCAGCCTCAGGCGGCGCGTGCAGCTGGAGCGCCTGCGCCCGGACCTCGAATTTGCCGACCTGCGCGGCAATGTGGACACCCGTCTGGCCCGTCTTGACCGCGGCGACTACGACGCCATCGTGCTGGCGCGCGCGGGCCTCACCCGTCTGGGCCTGGCCGGGCGGATCACCCAGGTGCTGGGCCTGGACCGGATGGTCCCGGCTGCGGGCCAGGGCGCGCTGGCGCTCCAGTGGCGAGCTGGGGACAGCCGTACCTGGGGGCTGCTATCATTCCTGGCCGACTGGTCCACCACGGCCGAGGTCAGCGCGGAGCGACGGTTCCTGCACGCCCTGGGCGGCGGCTGCCAGGTGCCCATCGGGGCCAAGGCCAGCCTGACGGCGGATGGACAGATCACCCTGGTGGGGCTGCTGTCGGACCTGGGTGGGAAGCGGCTTATGCGGGATACTATCACCGCCCCGGCCGGGAGCGACCCTGGACTCAGCCTGGCCCGCCGCCTGCTGAGCTTGGGCGGACAGGCGATTGTGGATGAAATCCTCGCCGCGGGCGGGGTGGAACCTGAGGAGAAAGCATGAGCCAGGCGGGGAAAGGGAAAATCTATCTGGTGGGCGCCGGTCCCGGCGACCCGGAGCTGATAACATTCAAGGCCGTGCGGGCAATCGCCGCGGCCGAGGTGATAGTCTACGACTATCTGGTCAACCCGGCCCTGCTGGAGCATGCCCGGCCGGAGGCGGAGCGTATCTACGTGGGCAAGAAAGCCGGGGCCCACACCCTGCGCCAGGAGGAGATCAACGCCCTGCTGGTGAAACTCGCCTCCCAGGGTAAAATCGTGACCCGGCTCAAGGGCGGCGACCCGTTCGTGTTCGGCCGCGGGGGCGAGGAAGCCCTGGAGGCGGTGGAGGCCGGAGTCGAGTTCGAGGTGATCCCCGGGGTGACTGCCGGTGTGGCGGTCCCGGCCTACGCCGGCATTCCGGTGACTCAGCGCGGGGTCGCCTCCAGCGTGACTTTCATCACCGGCCACGAGGACCCGCGCAAAGAGGAAAGCGATATCGACTGGGCCGCTCTGGCCGCCTTGCGCAGCACGCTGGTGTTCTACATGGGGGTGTCGCGTCTGGAGAGTATCGCCGCGCAGCTTGTGGCCCACGGCCTGCCCGGTTCCACCCCGGCCGCGGTGATCCATCGCGGCGCCACGGCCCACCAGCGCACGGTCTGCGGGACACTGGCCGATATCGCCGCGCGGGTGCGCGAGGCCGCGCTCGCCGCCCCGGCCATAATCGTGGTGGGGGAGGTGGTGGCCTTGCGGGAAAAGCTCGACTGGTTCGAGCGAAGGCCCCTGTTCGGCCGCACGGTGATAGTCACCCGCTCGCGCGAGCAGGCTTCTGTTTTCACCGGCCGTCTGGCCGAGCTGGGGGCGGCGGTGATCGAGCTGCCCGCGATAGAAATCGGCGACAGCCCGGACCCGGACATTGTCCGCCGCGCGGTGGACAGGCTCCCCGGCGGGTTCGACTGGGTGGTGTTCACCAGCGTGAACGGGGTGGAGCGGTTCTTCCGGTCCCTGCGCCGGGCGGGCAAGGATGTACGCGCATTGGCCGGGGCGCGCCTGGCGGCCATCGGTCCCTCCACCGCTGCGGCCCTGGAGAGTGCGGGCCTGAGCGTGGATATGCTGCCCGAGAAATTTGTCGCCGAGTCGGTGGCCGATAGTTTCGCCAAGCTGGGCGAAAGCCTGGAGGGTAAGCGGATACTCCTGCCGCGGGCCGAGATCGCCCGCAAGGTGCTGCCCGAGGCCCTGGCCGCTCTGGGGGCGGAAGTAATGGAGGTCCCGGTCTATTCCACCCGGATCACTCGCCCGGAGAACCTGCCGCAGGTGCTGACCGAGCTGGCCGCGGGACAGGTGGACCTGGTCACGTTCACCAGCAGCTCCACGGTGGATAACTTTGTCGAGTTGGTGGGACTGGACTCCCTGAAAGGCCTGGGCGGCAAGCCGGTCTACGCGGCGATCGGGCCGGTGACCGAGGCCACCGCAGCCGGGTACGGCCTGGCCCCGCTGATCAGCGCCGGGACACATACCATCGAGGGACTGACCGCGCTGATCGAAAATTATTTTGCAAAAGACAGCGTGCGGTATTGATTTTTCTTATAACCGATAGAATACTTATTGAGTGAGCGCTCGACTCGCCTTCCCCCCCGCGAAAAAACTGGAACAAGGTTTGCATAGCAGAATAATACAAGATAGAAAGCCCCGGCCAATCAACCGCATCCAGACAGGGGACGACATGATCGCAAGCCTGATGCTCTGCCTGTGCGCCCTGTTCCTGGCATTCTGCCCCTGCCGCGCCGCGGACAAAGCCCGCCCGGAAATTTTGAATCCGTTCCTGCAGGAAAAGCTTTCCATTCAGAGAGTATTCAACAACGTGTATTTGGATTGCCTGCAGAAGGGGCGAGTGGACTACAACTGCGTCACCCATCTGACCCCGGCCGATTATGCACGAGGCGTGGGCCTGGCCCGTCTGGCCCCGCGCCCGCTGGATGAGAAGCTGTTCGACACCCTCAACCCACTGCGCGCCTATCCCGGCGGGACATTCATCTGCGACGCCGCGATGACTGGCATGGAATTCTACGCTTTCTCGCAGGCCATAACCACCTACGGCAACCGTTTCATCCGAACGGGCTACAATTTCAAGAACACGGCGGGTAGCTCGGTCAAAACAGGCTTCTACCTGAATTTCTGATTG
Organism: bacterium; assembly: GCA_021372515.1. NCBI lineage: Bacteria > bacterium. The sequence continues at coordinate 41,839 of JAJFUG010000113.1, read as the reverse complement.
TATACAAATTAGTGTGAATATGCACAGGGGCTGTTACCACAGAGGTAACAGCCCCTTGTTTTATGCAGAATGCTGCGTTCTGGCGCAGGGGGCAGGCCCCTGTGCCTGTCCTCTGTCCGTGCGGCCACGGGGGCCGATCGGGCGCACACATGGGTGCACACCCCTTCAACTGGCGTGAGACACGGGCACGGCGCGCCCTGTCCCTGTGAAAACAAGGGACAGGACCGGCAGCGGCCAAGCCGGATAATGTCAATGCCGTTATTAGAACTGGAAGCTGAGCGAATAGGTGTGGTTGCCGCTCAGGATGCCCATGTTGCGGTAGGCGTAGTCGGCGCGGATGGTGAGGTTGTAGAGACGGTAGGAGTAGCCGCCGCCGGCGGAAAGTCCGCGCAGGCGCTCGGAGCCGCTTAAGTCCGTCTCATCCTGCTGGATGCCCCAGCCGAAACGCAGGCTGGCCGTGCCCTTGGCGTTGACCTTGCGGGTCAGCTCGGCGCCCAGGGCCACGCTCATCGGCTGGTTCGAGTTCTCGGCCACCTCGACTGCGGTGATCAGACGGTTGTTCTGGCCGGAGATAGGCTCGGCGCTGGCGGCGATACGGAACGCGGTGGGCAGGCCGAACGCGCTGGTGCGGCGCAGGCCCTGGCGCGGCAGACGGCCGACATCGTTGCCCGGGTAGACGTCCTCCGGGTCGATGTCCGCGCTCAGGCGGTCCCCGCCGAAACGCAGGTTGGTGCCCAGGTTGGTCAGGGTGAAAGCCAGGCGCACCGGCACGCCCAGAACATCCTCGTGGTAGTTGGTTCCCATGTCGAACGCCACCGCGTCCTGGGTGAGACCGAAAATGTCCTCGTGCACGTTTTTCACCGTGAGCCCGGCGCTGAAACGGTCGGAGAAATTGTAGGTGATCACTCCGCCGGCGCTCAGGCTGTAGGCGCTGTAATAGGCCCCGGTGCCCTCGGGCTGGGTCTCGGTGGTGATCTCCTGGTCCCCGCTGTTGAGCACGGAGAGGAATGTGCCCAGCACCAGGCGGTTGTCCCAGAGGGGGACCGCCACCGCGCCGTAGGTATAGCGCACATCCAGCGGCCGCTCGATCACGGTGAGGAAGACCTCTTTTTTCTCCAGGAAGCCCAGCCCGGCCGGGTTCCACCAGATCGCCGAAATGTCATCCGCCACGGCGCTGTAGGCACCGCCCATCGCCACGCCGCGTGGTCCCACCGGGATAGTGAGGAACTCGGCCGCGCGTGTGCCCACCCCGCTCAGGCCCTCCACCCGTCCGCTGCCCGGGTTGGAGACATCCCCACCGGCGGCCAGGGCGACGGTGGCCCCCAGGCTCCAGAGGGCCAGGGCCATGGTCAGCACGCATATTTTCAGAAAGTCTCTCATATGTCGCCTGTCACTGAATGATACTGAACTTGCCCAGGAATTCCTCGCCGGTTTCATCATCCCGCACGTGGAAATAGTATATCCCGCTCGCCATCTGGTCGCCGAAACGGGTGGTCAGGTCGAAAGAGAACTGTCCGCTGTTGCGGTCGCTGGCGCCGCCCACCGAGCCCTCGGCGCCGGGGCCGTGGTGCAGGACATTGACCAGGTTGCCGCTGATCGTGTAGATACGGATCGTGGCCCTGAGCGGCAGGTTGGTGAACATGATCGCGCGTTTGTTCGGCCCGGAGTCGAACAGGCTGCTGGCCAGGTAGGGGTTGGGCACCACCCGGATGTTTTCCAGACGGCGCGGGGCCGTGGCTTTCTGCGCCGGGGTCAGGTTCAGCGCCACGCGCATCCCGGTGAACGGAGCGGTGTAACGGCTGGCCACCGCCAGGGAGTTGAGGAAATCCATGTTCAGGCGCCACTGGTCCCCGGCCGCGGGCCGCACCGTGATGTTACGCAACTGGAGCTCCACCCCGCGCACGTACAGGCTCAGCCGTTCGGCTCCGGCGAATTCCGGGTCTGGGGCGAACACCGGGCGGCTCTGCAGTGTGGTCAGCCACTGGCTGTTGCGGTGCAGGACCTGGTCCTCGAAGATCTCATCATGGCTATACGTGTCCAGAGGCAGGAAACCCCAGCCATCCGCCACGCGCTCGTTGAACCGCACCGGCACGTTGTTGGCCTCGTCCCAGACATCCAGGCTCCCGTCCTCCAGCCAGCGGATACGCAGCGAGCCGGGGACGAACTGCCCGGCCACGCAGAGCGTGCGACTCAAGAGGCCGTTGAGCTGGGTGCTGATGAACGGCTGGCGCACGTAGAAATTGGCGAAGCGCACCTCGCCCGGCTGCTCGAAATCGCCGGCGGACCACTCGGGACGCGGCAGGTAGTCGGACGCGCCCGCGGGCTTCACCTTGAGCGGAGAGACCTTGGCCAGCTTGAGCGCGCCCTGGCGGAAATAGACCGTACCGTTGAACGCCGGGCCATCACTGACCAGCGGCCCGCTGAACGTGAACGGGGTCACCTGCTCTGCAATCTCGTCCTCGGGGTAGAGGCCCTCGACATCGTGGTAGGGGATGGTGAATGTGCCGTTGGTGGTCGGCTTGCCGTCCGGTCCCTCGAAATGGATATAGTGCACTTGGTTGCGCGTATCGGGCTTGGTGTGGACGATCGAGTCGATCACCAGGTAGCCGCCCAGGCTGGTCACGTTCTCCGGGTCGACCACGCTCACGCTGCTAAGGTCGGAGGCGAAAGCCGTGGTGACCGGGGCCACCGGCTCGGAGAAATCCACCACCTTGCTGTCCGTGGTAAACTCCTCGTTCACGTAGCCCAGGGTCTCGGAGTAGGTGGGCAGCCCGGCCGTGACCGGGTTGCCGAAATAGTCCACCTGCTGCCAGGTGCCGCTGCCCGAGATTATGCTCGTACTGTTGCTGCGCGGGATCGCCAACTGGTAGAACTTGCCCTTGCTGTCCTGGCGGCGGAAATTGACGCTCGACTCCAGGGACTCGTTGCCCACCAGCACCGGGTTGAAATCGTAGGCGGTCACGGTGTAGAACAGCGGCACGCCGTTGACCAGACCGCCGATGTCATCCCCGCGGTCGGTGAAACTGAACGCCAGGCCGGTGTTGGTTCCCAGTGGTATTTCCTCGACCACGTCCTCCAGGCCCTGCGCGGTGGCCCTGGCCCGGGTGATCGAATAGGTGCGGAACTCGTCGTCCAGGTCGAACTGGGCGATCATCTTGGCGTCCGAGGCGTTGCCTGTGGTGGAGCGATAGACCCGGAAGCCCTCGAAATCCTTGGCACGGTAGCCCAGGCCCGGGAAATCGGTCGAGGGCGGAAGGGCCGCGGCCTCGGCGGTCAGGGCGTAGGGGTCGCTGGACTCCACCGGAAGGTCGTCCCAGGTGACAGTCACCTCGCGGTCGCCGGGCAGAAGGCGCATGCGCGGGTTCACGGGCGGCGAGGGCACCACGAAACTGTCGCGGAACACGGTGCTGGCCGCTTTCCAGAGCTGGACCACCGGCTTGAACTCGCCCGCGGTGGTCAGGTTGTTCAGGTTCACCTCGGCGTGTTGCGGCCGGGCGAAGAAAAAGGCCGCCACCACGCGTTGCGAGTCGCGCAGGTCGTTCTCCGGCATCTCGAACGGCCCGGAGATTATGTTCTGGCGGATGTCGCCCACCACATCGGCCAGGATCAGGTTGGCGTAAGGATCGTACTGCGGCACCAGCACCTCGCGCGGGTCGCCGGAGTAGATGCGGTACGCCTCGGCGTCATCCACCGGATCGGGGCGCTCGCCGCCGTTGGTGGTCAGGGTGAAAAGGCTCATCCGCTCGGCGCTTTCATCCAGCACGTCCGAATCGAACTCGAAGAACAGCCCGGTGCGCGGGTCCTTGATCCCGGCCTGGCTGATATCGCCGAAAGTCTCGTCGGTCAGGCCGTTGCCGGCCGGGAACAGCGAGTTGGGATTGTCCAGCCCGTCGTGGTCCGTGGGGCCTTCCAGGAAACTTATCCCCAGGAACGCCGGGGTGCCGTCGAAATTCGGCTCCTTGAAATCGGAGTCGAAGGCGATGGACATGTTGCGCACCGGGCTGACCGCGCAGCGGTCGTCCAGGGCGTTCGCGCCGATGTCGAAATCGGTGCGGATGTTGACGAAGGCCTCGCGGATGTCGTAGGGCACGCGCACGTCCGGCTCGTTGATGTAGCGGCTGGCGTTGTAGAGGTCCCAGACCACGAACATCACGTCCTGGATGTTGCTCAGCGAGTACTGGAGCACGTGCTGGCGCACCTCCACCCCCAGGTGCAGGCTGCCGGCGGCGCTGTTCAGCGGACCGTCCACATCCGTGTAGATACCCACGATGTCCTGCTCGGAGCGCACATCCGGCACGCTCTGGCCGTAGGTGGGGCTCAGGGGGTTGGAGTCCTGGACATAGAACTCCTCGGGCCATTCCTCCAGGTCGGTCTGGCTGGTGGAGAAATAGAGGCGGCTCTTCGCGTCGTCCGCGTCATCCTGCGGGCAGCCCTCGCGCCACTCGCTGTCGAACACGAGGTTCGTCTCCACCACGTCCGAGGCGATCCCATCGCCGTCCGCGTCGATGATGCCCATCACGTTGAGGCCGCTCTGGTAGATGTAGGCGTCCTCCGAGCCGGAGGGCCAGAACCCGCCCGGGGTGACCGCCCCGCGGCTGGGGTCCACGGCCAGGTAACCGTTGTTCGAGAGGTTGAACTCCACCCGGTTGCCGGTGGAGATACGGGTCAGGAACGCGGCCAGGGCCGGTCCGGCGGGCGCGGCCTTGCGCTTGCCGGTCGCTCCCGGGCGACTGGCCTCGGCCGTGCCGGCGGCGGAAAGCAGAAGCGCTCCCAGGGTCAGGGCCAGACAGGCATGACGCATCATTTTCGTTTCAGCTCGCATCGCTCTGCCTTCAGAAATCCACGCTCACGCCCAGCCGGACCTCCAGCGGGCGAAGGTAGGCCATGGGGTTGTCCAGGCTGGCCAGGAGGTTGGCCAGCTTGAGGGCCACGATCTCGTTCTTCGAGATATAGCCGTCCCCATCCAGGTCCTGCACGCGCACCAGGGTCTGTGCGTCATCCCCGGTCAGTTTTTCGATCTGGTCGGTGCGGGTCAGACGGTCCACTTTATGGCCCGCGGCGTCCCGGAAATCCGGGCGGTCGTTGAACGCCTCTTTGAGTATGTAGGCGTCCACATCCGGGCTGCCCGTGGTGGGGTTGATATAATCTATGTTGTAATTGGTGAATCCGAAAAGGTTGTAGAACTCGCCGAACGCCCGCACCTTGAGCTTCGGCCCGAAATAGGGGAGCTCCTTGTTGAGGCGCAGGTTCACGTTCTTGTACGAGGGCCCGCGCTCGTTGTTGTTGGACCCGGCCGGGTAGCCGCTCTGGTTGAGCTGGGTATAGGGCTGGCCGCTGGCGAACTGGAATGTGGCGAAGCCGCTGATGTCGCTCAGTATCTTGTCGGCGCGGCCGCCCTGGGGCCAGAACTCCGGCAGGCGGAAACTGTACTGGATGTTGAGCTGGTGGGTCTGGTCGTAGTCCACCGGGGTCAGGCTGCGCGGCGGCGGCTGCACCCCGCGCTTGCCGGTGATCGGGTCGAAATAGGTCTGGCGGCCGTAGGTGAGGATGTACTCCTGCGGGTCGCTGGCCGTGGCGCGCGGGAACGACAGGGTGTAGGTGGCGTCCAGCCCCCACCAGGAACTCATCCTACGGTTGAACGTGATCTCCAGCCCGCGGGCCGTGGTCTTGTCGCGGTTGGTGTAGACGCTCAGGATCGCGTTGGAGCGGGTGGAGGTCCGGTCGGTCACACCGGCCAGCTCCAGTATCTGCTCGGGGGTCATCTGGCGCACCGCGATGTCGCCGCGCACCTCGCTGTGGTAGCCCACGAAGTCCAGGCGCGTGTTCTCGTCCAGGATGGTGCTGAACCCGGCCTCGAACATCACGGTCTGGGCCATCTGCAGGTTGCCGTTGCCGTAGATGTTGTTGGTGTTGCCCCCCAGGTCGAACCGGAAATCCTGGTTCATGTGGCCGTAGATGTCCTTGAAGGCCGGGGTCTGGAAAAAGTGACCGTAGGACAGGCGCACCTGCGAGCGGTCGGTGACCGGCAGGGCCACGCTCAGGCGCGGGCTGTAGAAAACCTGGGCCTCGGGACGGTAGCGCGGGTCCTCGGGGCGGGCCTCGCCGAGCACCAGCGGGAAATCGGCGCGCGTGTTCATGTAGTCCACCCGCAGGCCGTAGTCCAGCACCAGGTCGCCGAAATCGGCGATGTTCTGGATATAGCCCGCGGCGATCAGCGGCCGGGTGTCGTAGAAGTCCTGGAACACGCCTCCGGTCTGGTCGAAATCGCCCTCGCGGATGTGGAACAGTTTGAGGTCCACCCCGGTCTTGACCCGGAAATAGCGGTTGAGCTGGCTTTCAAGGTCGGTCTTGAGCGAGAAACGGTCCTCGCGGCTGTTCTGGAGCTGTGAGATCAGGCCGGCGTTGATGAACTGGGCCGAAAATCCGCCCCGTCCGCCGGGGAGCTGGGTTATCGAGGTGGCGAAGGGGATGTTGTTGCCCGGCACCGCGCTGGGCCAGAGGCCGCGCTCGTTGTCCACGGTCGCGCTGGAGCCGGAGGGCTCGTGGAGGTCGCCCTCCAGGCCGCTGTTGGTGGTATTGCGGTAAATATCATCCGCGCGGGTGCGGTCCTGGCTTATAATGTCCAGGCTCGACGGCCCGAACCCGCCCCAGGTGTCGCGGCTCAGCGATTCGAGGGTCGGGGTGCCCAGGATCAGGTCGTTGCGGTAGAGGTTGGCGCGCAGCTTGACATTTGTGTTGCGCCGGGCGGACTGGTCGATGATCCAGTCGAAACCGGCGGTGGCGTTGGCGGTGGTGATCCGGGCGGCCAGGTTGGAGCGCAGCGGGTTGTTGAACAGGTCGGAGTGGCTGTAGGCCCGGCGCTGCTTGCGGCTGCCCTGCACCGAAGCCAGCCACTTGAGGTTGGCGTTCTGGTACCAGGTGAGCTTGCCCGAGAGGCTGTACTGGTCATCGCCGTTGCCGGGCAGACGGGCCGGGTTGGGGTTGGCGTAGACTCCGGCGCCGTTGACCGTGCGCTTGTCGTCGTAGGTGCCCAGCACGCCGTCCGCGCCGGTGAAATCATCCCCCAGCGTGAACTGCCGCTGGTCCCCGATCCCGTCACCGTCCGTGTCCTGGAACCAGACATTGCTGAACGAGAACTTGTCCAGGGCCTGGATACCCTCGCGGAAAGCGTCCGCGTCCAGCGCCCCACCGCCCTCGCGCGAGGCGGCCGAGTTCGGGTCGTAGAGTCCCAGGGTGGTGAGCACGTTGTTGAGCTTATTCACGAAAGCGTCATCCACCCCGCGGAAACCGCCGCTGGTAGGGTTGCGGTCGGCGCGGCCCAGAAGCTCGGCGCTCACGAAGAACGAGGCCCCCGACAGCCCCAGCGGCCCGCCGGCCTCGGCCTGCAAGCGGTTGTAGCCGTAGTCCATGCCCCGCGGCATGAACCCGTCGCTCTCAAGCTGCACGCTGCCCGAAAGCTGGCTTCCACCCTCACGGGTAACTTCATTGATTACGGCCGAGCCAGCCTGGCCGAACTCGGAGCTGAACCCGCCGGTGATCACGCTCACTTCCTCGACCGCGTTGGTGGCCACGTAGAGCGGGGTGTTGTCGGCCTCGTAGGGCCGCTCGTTGAAACTCCGCACCAGCACACCGTCGATGTAAACCGCCTGCTGGCCCTGACGGCCGCCGCGGATGCGGAACTGGCCGTAGGGGTCGGTGGTCACTCCGGCCTGCAGGGAGAGTATCTGTTCCACGGATTCGGCCGGAATCTCGCCCGCGGTCTTGGCATCGAAGCGCTGGGCGGTCTGGACATTGTCCCTGGGGATGAGGGGCGATTCGCCGGCCGAGACTGTGATTGCCTCCATCTCGAACACGCCGGGCTCCAGGGTCACGTTCAGCGTGGCGGTGTGGCCGGCCGAAAGCTGCACCGCGCTGACCGTGCGGGCACGGTATCCGGTGCGGTGGAAAGAGACGTTCTGCGCACCCGGCGGGACATTCAATATGAAATAGTAGCCGTCCCCGGCCGAGACATTGCCCAGGCGGGTGCCCTCGACCGAGACCTGCACACCCTCCAGCGGCTCGCCGCTGGCCGAGTCGCGCACCATGCCCTCGATCTTGGCCCCGGTCTGGGCGAAAAGCTCGCGGCCCGGCACGAGGGCCAGAGCGGTCAGCAGAAGGAGCAGGGGTGTTACCATGCGGGAGCGTCGCTGACTCCGGCCGGGTAACACTGGTCTGTGGTTCGCGCTGTGCAAGATGCTGCTTGTCCCGAGGCTGTATGAACGTTGGAAATGCGATGATCGGTGCGATAAGTTAAAGCATTCGTAGGCGTCGCGCCAGAGATAAATCAGGCGGACAGCGGCACAGTGTGCAACACTCGTGCCAGACCCACGCGACAACTTGTTCCGGCGCCAAGCCGCAGAGGGGTTTTCCGCAGGCTTGACAGTCCGCGCCGGGCGGATTAAATTGCAGGCCACAATCAGTTAAAACTGGAGAGGTGTCCGAGCTGGTCGAAGGAGCACGATTGGAAATCGTGTGACGCCAAAACGTCCAAGGGTTCGAATCCCTTCCTCTCCGCCATGATAGAGACGGCCAAGCCTGAATCAGCAGGCTTGGCCGTTTTGTGTTGTACGGTGTTGCAGCAAAAGCATTATGAGAAACAATCATGTCCTGTCACATATTATCCCGTTGGAATGCACCCTCCTGTCCAAATGACAGGGTGCACTCCAGGGGCTGATTCAGATGCAATGGACAATAGTCTCCAGTTCGTTTTTAATGAAACCGGGTGCAGAATAGGGTAGTCTTACTGAGAAAGATGGAAAAGAACTCCCCAAACAATAACCCGGAGGTTCCGATGACTGCGAAAGAGATGTTCAAATGGGCGCTGGAGACGCTTTTGGAGGGCGGAGCTTATATAACGCTGTTCGTTCTGCCCGCCGCTTTCTGCGTTTTTCTCTCCCTGCAGTCCGCCTGTTCAGTGCTCTAAGCCTTCACTGGCTGGAATGAGAGAAGCCGCCCCATAAGGGCGGCTTCTCTTCATTTGACTCGCAGGGAGGCCAGGCTGCTTTCGAAAGCCGGCAGGAAAGCCTCTTTCAGCGGTGCGTAATAGTTGATTATGATCCGGTAGAACTTGTCCTTCTTCACCAGGAAATAGACCCGGCTGTCGATGTCTTTCATGGGCGAATAGTTGAGATAGACGGTTTTCACCCCGTCCAGGGTGGTCTCGCCTTTCGAGGTGGCCTTGAAGTGCTTCGAGTTCTGCTCGATGATCTTCTCGGCGGTCAGGTTCTGGGACGGGATGACATCCAGACGAATATAGCAGTCCTGGCGGTAGCCCTTGATCTCGAAGGCGAACTCGATCGGCGGCTTGGGCTTGAGCACGCTGCCGTCGAAATTGTCCGGGATGGACAGAGCGGCGTACTTGTTCTCGTACTCCTTGAACTTTTTCGAGGGAAGCGAGGGGTCGGCCGGAGCCTCGACGGCTTTTTTCTCGGGCAGCACGAGGGAGACCACGGCTGAATCGAAAGCCTGCGCCAGCGGTTCGTAAGCCTCATTGAAAGCCTCGAATTTGACCGTATACACGAAAGAGTCCTGCACGGTGCTGACCTCGGCCACACTCAGCTTGACCCGGTCAGTCACATTGCCCTGGTAGTGGAGGATCTGGCCGGGGAGGTTGTTGATCTTGCCCGGCTCCGCGGAGATGATCTCGAACCCGGAGCCGGTCAGGTCGACCTTACGCCGGTTGACATAGTCATCCAGCGTAATCAGGCTGTCCATTCTCTGGGTGCTGACCGAAAGCCGGGCCCCGCTCTTGGGCCCGGAGCCTGTCAGGTCGACAAACCCATTCACTGCCGCCGGAGAGGAATAACAGGAGACCGTGCCGCCCTCCTGCTCGGTGACCCAGCCCTGCGGATGGGTGAAACTGAGGCTCGAGTACTGGTCCTGGTAGCGCTCCCAGCCGCTGATGGTTATCGGCGCGGGCTTTTTCTGGCAACCGCACAGAAACGCCGCAGCGAGAACGATGATGAAAAAGTGCTTGGTCATGTTGACAACCCGCCTTAGGAAGTCCATGGAATAGTGTCAATCCGGACACGGAAAGCCGCTTGTCCGGCCGCTCAGTGCATCATCTTTAGGATATCCAGTCCTTTCCTGGCCTCTTTGCTCTCCGGGTCGAGCTTGAGAATAGTCTCGTACTCCGCCTTGGCCTCGTCGATTCTTTTAAGGGTGTGCAGAGTCTGGGCGCGCCACAGACGCAGCTCGATCTCCTGCTTCTTGTCCGATCCCGGGGTCATGAAGGACATGGCTTTGTCTATCTCGCCCAGGGCCTGCGGGTAGTTCTTTTCGAACAGCCAGGTAAAGGCGATATACTTGTGGGCCTCCAAATCCTCTTTCCTGTACCTTGTTTTCAAGGAGTCGGTCAGGCTGAGGAAAACCCCGTACTCTTTCCGGGACTGGCCGAGCTGGTCCATCTGCGCCAGGCAACGGGCCAGGTTGAGATGTCCCCCGGGATAATTGGGCCGCTGTTCGGTCACGTAGAGCAGCGATTTCTTCGCTGTCTCCCAGTTGTTTGTTGCCATATTACACAGGGCATAGTCGGCGTAGCCCGAGATATTGTCCGGATGAATGTCGATATCCTTTTTGTACATCCGTGCGGCCTGGTCGAAATCCTTCAGCCGCATGTAAGCGGTGCCCAGGTAGTTGCAGATGTCCTCCTGCAGCGAATCCTGCGCCAACGACAAGTTCAGGTACTTGACCGCCAGCTTGTCGTTGTTCAGCTCGTAATAGGCCTTGCCCAGCAGCTTGTTCTCCTCGGCCGAGAGGGTGTCGACCGCGATGCTCCGGTTGAAATAACCGGCCGCCTTTTCATTCTTCCTCAGATAGAACGCGGACTTGGCCGCTGTCTTGAGCGCCGGGCGGCAGGCGGGGTCCAGGCTCAGGATATGCTCTGCCTCGGCCAGGGCCGGTTCGAACTGCTTATTCCTTAAGAGGGCCTCCATATCCAGCAGGCCGGTCTCTATGTCCTCCGGGTGGGAGTTCACGAACGGATCGAGGATAAGCAGCGCGCTGGCGTACTGCTCGTTCTGGAACATATCTTTCACGATTCCCTTAAGCCTGTCACGGTCGTCCGGGTGACGCTGGAAATAGGGCGCCAGGGCATTGGCGGCCGAACCGTACTGTTTGGCGGAAAGATAGAGCTGGCTCAATTGAAGGGCGGCCGCATCGCTGGTCGAGTCGCTCTTGATTATCCGGTTGTACATCCGGCCGGCCTCGGCGTACTGATGGTTTTTCCGGTACAGCTCGGCGGCTTTCTGCATGATATCGAAGCGCGTGGAATCTATGTCCATGGCTTTCAGATAATACGGCATCGCGGCTGGGATTGTCCCCAGGCTGACATAGGCATCCCCCAGGGCTTCCAGGGCGGTTATGTTGACAGAGTCCGCCATCGTGACCTGGGTCAGGCAGACAATCGCCTGGCCCATCGAATCGCTGGCCATGTGGATCATCCCGAGCTGCAGCAGAAGGGCGGGATTGCCCGGGTCCTTTTTCAGGGCTTTCTGGACCGTGGCGTAGGCCTGCCTGGAATCTTTCTGGCCCAGTTGCGCCTGGGACAGGAGAATGCACCCGTCCACGCTGTTCCGGTCGATCTCAAGGATGCTCCTGGCCACAGAATCAGCCGCAGTGAAATCGCCGGCGCCGATCTGCGCCCGCCCGAGCAGGGTAAGGTCCTGGAGGTTCCTGGGGTCCGCGGCCAGGCTTTTCTGGAGGAGGACCGCGGCCTCCGTGTATTTGCCCGCCTTGAGCAGCTCTTCCGCCGGCCTGGTTTCCTGGGCGGGCAGGGAGGCGGTGATTGTCAGGACTGCACAAAGCAGTAATGTCAGCCCGCGTGTCATAGTCATCTCGCTTGATAATTCAACTGGACAAGACGCACCGGCATGGCGGCGGGCACGAGCCCGAATTTCTGAACTAATTTCTGACCCTCCACTCCGGTGAGGAAAGAACAGAACCCCGCAGCCAGCTCGGAGTATGTCCCGTTGAGATAGATGTACAACGGGTAGTGCAGCGGGTAGGTCCCGGCGTAGATACTGGCCTGGCTTATTCTGTGAGAGTTTGCGTGCCCGCTGTAATCGGCTGTCGAGATCGGGACAGCCCGCACCGGGCCGGTCGAATCGATCCCGCCGTAAACCGTGTCCCCTCGGCTGATCGATTTCAGGCAGGCCACCGAGACCAGGCCCAAGGCCTTCGTATCGGCGGCCACGGAATCGTAGACCGCTTTCTGCGAGCCGGCTGTCACTCGGGGCTCGGGGGGCTGCTGGACATCCGGGAGCAGCGCGACGAGTAATTCCCCGATCCCCGAATTCCTGTCCGTGCAGACAAAGCTCACCTGTCCTTTCGTTCTGGAGCCCGGGACCTGCCCCCATTCCGTGATACGCCCGTTCAGCACGGCCTGGAGCGTGTCCAACTCGATTTCGGGCAGTGAGTTTTTCCGGTTCACCAGCACCGCCAGGGCATCCTCGGCCAGCTTGAATCTCTGGCAGGGGATTTGTGCCTGATCCGCGGCGGTCTGTTCCTCCTGGTTGAAAGGACGGTCCACGACCACCATCTGCAGGCTGTCGTTGATGAAACTCACCAACGCCTCGCGCGTGGAGACGGCGGTCAGAGAGATTTCCGCCTGCGGATAGAGCCTGACGAACTCATCCGTCTCCTTTTTGAGAAAGTGGTAGAAGGCCTCGCTGACAAAGACATTCAGATGTCCGGAGGTCGCGGTCTGCGCCGGCGTGTTGTAACATCCGGTAAGAAGAAGAACTGACACAAAAGTGAAAACATACTTAAACATCTCGCTCCTCCTCCGTCTCCTCCCCGGCATCCAGAGGACTCGTATGGTACCTGAGCCTGGTGATGAGGACGCGGTATACCCCCACCAGCACCAGCAGGCTGCCGAAAGTGAGGCGGACCAACGGGATTGTCTGCAGATCGAGCAGATTGAACAGGAGCACCACCCCGCCCGCCACAGTGACAACAGCGACTGTATAGCCGAAGACAAGTGGAAATCCAGGCTTGTTCCTCATCCCGCACCGACTTTCATCTTCCGCCGCGCAGACTGAACTGGTATGGGAAAGTCACCCAGATCGCCACCGGCCCGGCCGCCCCCACGGCTGGGGTGAACAGACATTCCTTGGCCGCGTCAATGGCTGCCTGGTTGAACAGGTCATTGTCGCTCTTCACCACCACCACCTGCTTGACCTTACCCTCTTTCGTGATCCACAGCTTGACCCAGACCGTGGCTTTCATGCCGGTCTTACGGGCGATCTCCGGGTACTCCGGCTTGACTTGCTTCACGAACTTGGGCATGATTTCCACCGGTACGAAAGCGGCCGGTGGCCCATCCTCATCCTGGATGTTCTCCACCTTCACATCCGCCTCGATGGTCGCGGACGCACCGCTGCCCACTCCGGTGGTGTCGCCGACGGAGCTCATTTCCTGCTGGGTCATTAAAGTCTGCTCCGGAGAAATCTCGGCATCCGGCACCGGGACCGGGATGCCGATCTGGGGTTTGGCCGCCGGGCTCGCCACCGAAACCGAGGGGGCGATCGCCTCGTTCAGCCCGCTGATCGAGGGCGGTGGACCCAGTTCGCTGTACTTCATTATCCGGATCGTATGGACTGGCGGCTCTTCCTCTTTCATGTATACCGAGAGCCAGTATACCCCGAGGACCGCCATGTGGACGGCGGCCGCGACCACCAGAGCCCAGGAGGTGTAGCGATGCGCTTTCTGCGCCAGCACCACGGCTCCGTAGGCGGGCCGACCGTCTGTTACCAGCGTTGACATCATCAAGTGTCTCCCACTCTGCTCAAGATGAGGGCGGAAAAGCCTTCACTTCCCAGGCTCAACCTTTCACCTTGGCGATTTCCTCTTTGTCGTAATCCGTGAACGGGGCCAGGCTGAACCGGTCGATCTGCGCCAGGTTCAGTTCGTCCATGATGTCTATCATCTTGCCGTAAGTCCCCTCGCGCTGCACTTTCACCAGGATTATGAGCTTGGGGTTGCTTTTCAGCCCCGTGGTCAGCATGGACCGCAGGTCCTTGAACTCCACCGGCTTGGGGGGCTCCATGCCCATGTTCCAGAAAATATCCCCGCCGGCGTCGACCCGTAGAGTCATCAGGTTCGACTCGGCCACCTCCACCTTCGACTCATCGGGAGGGATGTTGATCTCCATGGTCTGGGGAGTGGTGAACACCGTGGCCAGCATGAAAAACGTGATCAGCAGCATGACCACATCCACCATCGGGGTCATGTCGATCCGCACGTTGAGCCTTTTCTTGGTTCTGCGTCCACGCGGGCCTTTCGCCTTGCCCTTGGGACCCAAATCGACATTCGCCATCGTGAAACTCCGTTCTTACATCGAGTTTTCCAGTTCGGTGACGAAATTGAACCGGGTGATCTTGACTTGCTGGAAAATGTCCATCACATCCTGCACCACCCCGTAGGGAGAGTCCTTGTCGCCTTTGAGCACGGTGCGCAGCTTGGGGTTGGCGATACGGGCCTGGATCAGGAGGTTGGCCAGGCTCTGCTTGTCCACCTCGATGCCGGCCTTGAGCTTGTTCTCCTCGCCGAACACCTTGGCCCGCAGAGTTTGTGAATCCAGGCCCAGGAATATCCGGTTGTCCTTCGTCACCGTCACAGTCATCACATCCGACTGCGGCAGCTTGATCTCGGAATGCGAGCTGGGCAGGATGACCTCGGCCTCCGAGGGGGCTTTGAAGGTGGTAGTCAGCATGAAAAAGGTCAGCAGCAGCATGACTACATCCACCATCGGGGTCATATCGATGAAGATGCCCAGCAGGTTTTTTTTCTTGGCCATAATCGCGCCTCGGTTCCGAGCTACTTAAGCAGCTTGTCGAAGATCGTGATGCTCGTCTCGTCGATCATATAGGTGAAATTGTCGATACGGGTGGCGAAGATGTTGTAGAACACGATGCCCATGATCGCGCAGAACAGGCCGCCCGCCGTGTTGATCAGGGCCTCGGAGATACCGACCGAGAGCTGGATGGCGTCCGGCGCTCCCGCGTGGGCCAGCGCCCTGAACGCGCGGATCATGCCGACAGTCGTGCCCAGCAGCCCGACCAGCGTGGCGATCGATGCGATGGTGGACAGGACCACCAGGTTCTTCTCCAGCAGCGGAATCTCGAGGCTCATCGTGTCATCGATCGAGCGTTTGACTGCATCCAGCATATCCTTGGTCTTCATCCCGTCGTTCTTCCGGCTGACCTCCACAAACCGGGCCAGGCCGCTGCGGATGACATTGGCCAGGGTGCCTTTCTGCTTGTCGCACAGCTCGATGGCCGAATCGACCCGGCCCTCGGAGATATCATGTTTCAGGCTGCGGACGAACTTGGGCAAAGAGCCCTTGCCCCGTGCCAGGTGCAGCATGAAAAGACGCTCGAAGATGAAAGTGACTATGGTGATCGACAGCGTGATCAACAGCACCACCAGCGGCCCGCCGGCCCGGATGTAGTCGGGCAGCATGTAGGTGAATATCAGGTACGCGATGCCGAAAGCGAGCAGCAGAATGAGTGTGATGAAGATCCCCTGTTTCATTTCAGACAACCCTCTCGTTGACTGTTCTGACCATGACCGACCTGACTGACGGAATCGAAAGGACTGCTTTCATTCAGACAACTGTATAAACCCGGCTAAGCTCGAATCTGCATGTCTATCCCACCTTTGCTTTCATGTTCTTTGCGGATCAGCCCTTTAATCCGGCATATCCCGCCTCAGGAACACCTGCCGGATATTGTTGGCGGTGAACGGTTTCTGGATAAAACCCCGGGCCCCCAGCTTGAGGGAGTCCACCCTGGATTCGAGCGTGTCGTAGGCGGTCATCACGAACACCTGAGTGTTCGGCCGCAGCGTATGGGCTTGACGCAGCACCTCCATACCGTCGATCCCGGGAAGGCGAAGGTCGAGGAAGACCAGTTCGAAGTCCTCTGCCCGCAACCTGTCCAGGGCCCGCTCCCCGTCGGCCACCGCCTCCACCTCCAGCCCCAGGTCCTCGAGGGTGCAACTCAAGGTCAGGCGGATGCTTTCCTCATCATCGACTATCAACACTTTTCTGGCGCTCACACAGCCTCCCCTTGTCGCCTTTACACCAGGGGCAAGGTAAAAGTGAAAGTGCTGCCGCTGCCGGGTATTGAATCCACCCAGATCGTCCCGCCGTGGGCGCGGACAATTTCACGAGAGATCGACAGGCCCAGGCCCGCGCCGCCGACTTTTCCGTAGTCCTTTATCTGTACGAATTTCTCGAAAATCTTGCTCTGATGCTCCTTGGCTATTCCCGGTCCGTTGTCTGAGACGGAAAAGTGCATGAACTGGCCGCGGGCCTGGGCGGAAAGCTTGATCTCTCCTCCGGCGTCCACATACCGGGTGGCGTTACCGATCAAGTTGGTCAGCACCCAGACTGTCTTGTCGGCATCGGCCCGGACCTCGGGAAGAGAGGCCGGGATGTCCTGCCGGAAAATTATCTTTTTGGTTTCCATCTGATCGGCGAGAAGGGAAACGGCACGCTCGACCACCACTGCGGGCTGAAGACGCTGGAAATCGAGCTCGATCACCCCGGACTCGATCTTGGACAGGTCCAGCAGGTCCGAAACGAGGGTCTTTAAACGTTTTATCTCGCTGCTGGCCGAGGTGAGAAGCTCCCTTTCCCTGGGCTTCAACTGCTCGGAAACATGCTCCATCAGCAGCTCGATGCTCATGCCGATACTGGTCAGCGGGGTGCGCAGCTCGTGCGAGGCGGCCATGATGAACTCGTTTTTCAGACGATCCAGTTCGCCCAGCCGGGTCACGTCGATCAGCAGGATCAGGATCGCCGCCAGCCCGCCCTCCTTGTTCCAGGCCGGGGTCACGGAGAACAGCAGGTAGCGCACCGACTGCTTGAGTGGTATGGCAATCAGGCGCTGAGAGTCTTCCATCGCAGGTATTTTACCGGTTTCGGCCAGAGAGCGGACCGCGTGGATCAAGCCCTCGTGCTCGATCAGCTCCGTGAAAGCGGCGGATGTCCCCGGTGTATATTTTTTCAGCTCCAGGAGGCGGATCGCAGCGGAGTTGATCGTGGAAAGCCGCAGGTCTGGCTCCAGCACCATCACGCCCTCCTCGATGCCCTGCAGGATCGCCTCGGTCTTGTGTTTCTCGGCCAGTATCCTGTCCACGTGCATCTCGTGGAACGCGGCCAGCTCGCCGGCCATGCGGTTGAATTCCTGGGAGAGTTGCCCGAATTCATCCCGGCTCTCCAGGGGCATCCTTACGCTGTAGTCTCCAAGCGCGATCAGCCGGGAGGCCTCCATCAGACGTTTCAGCGGACTGACCAGGTAGTTGGAGAGCAGGAGGCTGAACAGCAGGCCGATCACCAGCACCACCGCCCCGATCGCGATCATGGACCAGGCCGCCCGGGTGGCCACCAGCCTGGAGCGCAGGCTCGATTCGTACATGCTGCTCTGGTTCAGGTCGCTCAGTTTGATGAAAGAGCCGTGTATCCTGTCCGAGAGTGTGAGGAAAGAGCCCTGGTAGGACGTGGCCAGGCTGTCGCTGAGCGAGGGTTCCAGGATGAACCGGTCGAAAAACTCGGCGACATACCGTCCGTACTGGGTTTCAATCGAATCGACTATCTCAGCCTCGCCCCTGACATAAACATGGTCCCGGGCTTTGCCCAGGGCGCGGCGGAATATGTCCTCGCTTTTCTTGAACTCGAGCTGACCTTTGGGCCTCAGGTTGCGCAGGTCGTCCCGGATGATCATGTCCTGGTTGTCCAACGCGATATGCATGTCGTAGGCGGCCAGGATGCTCTGGTAGTTTTCCCGCAGGATCGATTCGCTGGTCTGGCCGAGAGAGAGCAGGTTGTAGACCGACCAGGCGACGATCAGGACCACCAGGCCCAGTCCCAGGCCGTTCTCCAGGAGGACTTTCTTTCTGAGGCTCATTTTATTTCCCGGCTGAGAGTGTGATTTGGGAATCGGGAGGTATATAAGGCAACCGTCATGCCAGGGCGCTGAACGCCCGGAATGGCTCTGTGCAAGGGTTTGATGGATACGGCTAACGTTGCGGATGTGATATTTGCACAAATCGCTTTCCCGGTCCGTGCAAATTGCACGAACGGGCAAGCGGAATCGGATGGCATGGGGCTACAGGCCGTGGGTCTTGCGAAAGCGGTACAGGGTGGCCTGGTCGATCCCCAGGATTTCGGCGGCGTCCTGAATCTTGCGTGTACGGGCCAGAACACTGCGGATATGGGCCTCCTCGATCTGTTCCAGGGGCACGCGGTCCCCGATCCGAAGCTTCGGGCTCTGGGGACGGAAAGAACCAGGGAGGTCCTCGAGACGGACCAGCTCGTGTTTGCAGAGTATCGCGGCTCTTTCGATGATGTTGCTCAGCTCGCGGATGTTACCGGGCCAGGGGTAGTGTCTCAGGGCCGCCAGGGCCTCGCTGTCGAACCCAGTGAACCGCTTGTGGTTGACCCGTCCGCAGAAACTCAGGAAATCCAAAGCCAGCGGCTCGATGTCCTCGGGCCGCTCACGCAGGGGCGGTATCTCTATCTGGATCACATTCAGACGGTAGAAGAGGTCCTCGCGGAAGCGGCCTTCGCGCATGGCCTGCTCCAAGTCTGTGTTGGTCGCGGCGATGATCCGCACATCCTCGGTGCGGGTAATGTTTTCACCGATTCTCTCGTACTCCCGGTCCTGGATGAAACGCAGCAGTTTGGGCTGGATCGGCGGGGGCAGGTCGCCGATCTCATCCAGGAACAGGGTCCCGCCGTGGCAGGCCGCTATCCGGCCGGCGTGGTCCTTGAACGCGCCGGTGAACGCTCCACGGGCATGGCCGAACAGCTCGCTTTCCAGCAGCTCGGAGGGCAGAGTGGGGCAGGAGATGATCGTCATCGGCTTGCCGGCCCGGCGGCTCCAGCCGTGAATGGCCCGCGCCAGAACGGATTTCCCGGTCCCGGTTTCACCCCGCAGCAGAACAATCGACTCCGTGGGAGCCACCTGACGGGCGGTCTCCAGGGCGTGTTTCATCGCACTGTTACCGGTCATCAGGTTGATCCCCGGGCTGAGAGCCGCCAGGGCGGACTTGAACTCCTCCAGTTTCAGCTCCAGGCTCCGGATCCGGAGCACTTTCTCGCACTCCAGCCGCACCTGGTCCGGCTCGAACGGCTTGGGCAAATAGTCGAACGCCCCGCGCCGCATCGCCTCGACCGCGGTGTCGACCGAGGCATAGGCGGTTATCACGACACACTTGATCCAGGGCGAGGCCTCCAGCAGGGCGGGGACCAGGTCCAGGCCGTTGTCGCTGTCCAGGCGCATGTCGACAAACGCCAGGTCGAAAGCCTTGTCTCTGGCCTCTGCCAGTCCCTCCTCTGCGCCAGACACAGCCGTGACAGTGTGCCCGAGGCTTTCCAGGCAATAGGCCAGTGTCTTCCGGATGGAGGACTCGTCATCCACCACCAGGACGTTGAGCCTGAGCAGTGCTGAGTACGGTTTTCCGCTGTTGATGCCCATCGGTTGAATCGTTCCGTATGATAGTCTTATTCGAATCAATTCTCTAAATAGGGAGTCGTCGAGAATTGCTTGAAGATAAGAAATACACTAATCCGGGAGAATCCGCAACGGTTCCCGAAGCAAGGGGTCCGGGCCTGGGGATGATATACCCGCTGAAGCCTGAACATGCAGTTAAATTCCGGAGGCGATGCCGGACCGGGGCTTACTCTCCAGCCGCTTGGCGTGTGTTCCCCAGCGCAGGCGGGGATAGCTCGCATCTGCATCAGCACCGTACAGGTCGCTCTCCCTCCTGAAGTGGCGACTCTTTTCGCGCTTCCATGGGGAAGGTTTCCCCGGGTGCTCCACTCCTGTTGTGAGTCCTGAGCTGTTTTACCCTGGGGAAACCAGGCTATTCCTCGTTCCCTTGGGATAAGATAGATCATCGACTCGTCTGGACACCTCACCTCAATAGAGAAACGGCCAAGCCTGAATCAACAGGCTTGGCCGTTTTAATATATATTGAATTGAAGTCAGGCCGCAGCCTCAGGCGGCGAGCGAGGGGCGGCTCGAGCCGATCATGAGGCCGGCGGCCCGGTCTGCGGCCACACGCGCCAGGCTCTTGCGGAATATTTCGAACCGGGGGGCCTTTTCCTTGTCGCACCCGTTCAGGTGGATCGAGTCCCTGAGCCAGAGTCCCAGAGTTTCACCCGCCGCGCTGAACCGTCCGGAGATCACTATCGTGTCCAGACCGCCCAGGGCCGCGATCCCCATGCCGCAGGCCAGCAGGATGCGGTAGCGGACCAGTTCCCGGGCCTGGCGGTGCTGCTCGCCGCCCCGGATAATTTCACCCAGGTCCACCGATTTTCCGGTCAGTCCCAGGATTCCGCTGCGCCGGGTCAGGGTCTCGTTGATCTGTTCCGGGCCCCAGCCCAGGCCGCTGGCCAGGGAGATGACGATACTGGGGTCGATCTCGCCGCAGGAGGTTCGGCCGGGCAGGCCCTCGAGGGGAGTGGCCCCCCCGGTGACCATCAGCGGCACATGGTCGAGCACTGCGGCCAACTCGGGTCTCGGCTCCAGGCAGAGCGACAGGTAGCGCCCCGGCGCGGCCACCCCGCTGGCCAGACGGTGGTGCCGGGCATCGAGGCAGGCCGCCTCGTGGAACAGCCCGTGGTAGCCGAACCGTCTGAGTTCCATTGATTTCGCCATCCCGGTGTCCAGGGCGTAGGAGTATTCGCGGGCCGGAAGCGCGGTGAAGAATGCGGTCTCGAACACCAGCACCACCGGGATGCGCTGGAACACCTCAGCCGCGGCGCGGGCCAGGCGGGCGGCCGAGGGTGCGTGAAGCGGGGCCTGGGAGGCCAGGGACTCCAGGCGGGCCAGGCTGTCCGGGCAGACCTCCTCGGCGCTTTTGAACATGCTCCCGCCGTATTTGACTATCAGCGAGACCCCGTGCAGGCTTTCGCCTTTCAGCATGCAGAGCGCCCCCTCGTACACCCGTCCCAGGCTGGCGCGCAGCGCGCCGCTGTCGATCATGGAGCCGGCCGCGGCCGTGTCACCGCACCAGAACGGCTGCTCCTCCCGGCCGCGGAACAGGCTGAACGACAGTTTCAGCCGGTGGAGGTTCAAAACCAGAATGTTCATCTGTCCGTTCCTTTCACGCCGCCCGGAGGCACAGTGTGTTCCAGCTCTGGCGGGCGATGGCCAGTTCCTCGTTGGTCGCGACCACCAGGATGCGCACCGGGCTTTCCGGTGTGGAGATGTCGGACGGCAGGGGGCCGGGTCTCAGGTTCTTCTGCGGGTCGAGCTCCAAACCGAAACAGCGCATGTCGCTGCAGACCGCCCAGCGCACAAGGGGCACGGTTTCGCCGATGGTGTCGGTAAAGATGACCGCCTGGCAGGGGCCGGCGGCAAGAAGGTAGGCGCCAAGGTATTTGCGCAGCCGCCAGAGGTATACCTGCGCCGCCAGGGCCATTTCCGGGTCGGCGGGGGTGTCCTTTTCCAGGGCCCGCAGGATGTCGCGGATGTCGGCGCTGACCTGGCTCAGTCCGAGCAGGCCGCTCGAGCGGTTGAGGATTTTCTCCACCGCCTCGCAGTTACCGCCCGCGCGCTCGATCAGGCGCAATGTCACGGCCGGGTCGAGGTCGCCGCAGCGGGTGCTCATCACCAGGCCCTGGAGCGGAGACCAGCCCATGCTGTTGTCCACCGAATGCCCGCCCCGCACCGCGCAGAGGCTGGCCCCGCCGCTGCCCAGGTGGCAGCTCACCGCATTGAACCGCTCGGGGGGCACGTCCAGTATCCGGGCCGCCTCGGCGGTGACATAGCCGTGGCTGATCCCGTGGAACCCGAACTTGCGCAGGCCCATTGGACCGGTCAGCTCGCGCGGCAGGGCGTAGTCGGCGGCATAGTCCGGGATACACGTGTGGAAAGCCGTATCCGGGACCAGGACCTGCGGCAGGTCGGGGTATAGGGCGGCGCAGGCCTGGATCAGGGCGATAGTCGGCGGGTTGTGGATCGGCGCCAGGGGGGCCAGCTCATCCAGATGTGTGGCCAATTCATGGGTGAGCAGGCTGTCACGGTCAAAAAGCGTACCGCCGTGCACCAGACGGTGCCCCAGGGCGTCCGGAAGCCCCATGCCGGTAGAGTCCAGCAGCCGGATCACCTGGCGGAACGCCTCGGCATGATCGGGCATCGGCACGACCACTTCTTTTTTCTGCCGGCCGTTGTGGTGATAGATCCGCGACGGCTCGGCGGTCAGGGGCCCGACCCGCTGGGCCTCGCCCCCGGCCAGCTCCTGCTCCGAGGGCATATCGATCAGGCGGTATTTCAGCGAGGAACTGCCGCAGTTAAGCACGAGAATTTTCATTTCAAGCCTCTCTTGTCGGCCTTAAATCTCATCCGAGGTCCAGCCATAGACCGGGATGCCGATCAGGCCGTGGGCGAGCGTGGCGGTGCCCATGACCGCTTCCATCACGGCGTTGACCTCGACGTATTCGTCGCTGCTGTGCGCGGCTTCCTCGAGACCGGGACCGTAACCCACCGTGGGGATACCGTAGCGGGTGACCAGGGTCCCGCCGGCCGTGCCCATACCCAGGCGCTGCATTTTCCACTTGCCAGGCTCGGACTTGCAGCCTGCGGCGGCCAGGGCCTGACGGGAGCGCTCGACCAGCGGATGGAACGGGTCGGTGGACCAGGCATGCTGCGAGCGCTGCACCAGGGCGTTCTTACCGTTGTACAGGCGCTGCACCTCCTGACGCACCGCCACCTCGACCGCGACCTCACGCACCGGCTGGGTCAGAACCGACACCTGGTGCTTGATCTGGCCGATCACGACCTGGGCATTCTCCACCGGGGTCACCCGGCGCTGGAGCTGGATGCTGCCGCGGCGCACGCCGCGGTAGTCGGCCGGACTGTCGAAACGCGGGAAAGCCACGTTCATTTCCTCCGGCGCGTCGGAAACCGCATTCCTGGAGGCGAGGTTGACAGTCAGGTCGTTGTAAATGGCGCGCACCGCGTCATCCACGTGGAACGGGTTGGCGCCCTCGACCCTTATCTCCAGCTCCAGCCAGCCGTCATGGCCGTAGTAGAGCCCCAGTCCGGTAGGCTCACCCAGGACAGCCATGCCGGGCTTGAGCCCCAGCTCGGGCAGGGTCCGCTCCAGCAGCACCTGCAGACCCACACTCACTCCGTTTTCCTCGGCCACGGTGGCCGCCACCACGAGATTGCCCTTGAGGGGCAGAAGGCTGCGCTCCAGAAGCGCCCCGGCGTAGACCTGGGCGGCCAGGCCGCCCTTGCAGTCTGCCGCGCCGAGGCCGTAGATGCGCCCGTCGTGCAGCTCGCCGCTGAACGGACCGTGCTCCCAGCGCCCGGTGTCTCCGGCTGTCACCGTGTCCAGGTGGCTGGCCAGCAGCAGCGTGGGCTCGGCCTCGCGGCCGTAGAGCACCCCGATCACGTTGCCGAAATCATCCCGCAGCACTTTGTGGTAGCCCAGCTCGAGCATCCGTTTTTCCACCAAGGCCGCGGCATCGCCCTCCTCCAGGCTTTCGCTGGGGGTGCGTACGAGTTCACGGGTGAAATCGACCACATCCTTCTTCACACTTTCCATCTGGTCCCTGAGTATGCTGTACATCGTAGTCTCCTGTTTGGGTTGGCAGTGATGGGACGCCTGAGAGGAGGGCAATGAGCGTGCCATACGGGAGGCTGCGAAGTATTGCGTTATGAATGAACATTTTAGCGATACAGGGTTGCTTTGACAAATCCGAATGATTATTTTAAATTGAAATAGCACTATTGCACATTGAAGGAGTGTGAGGATGAAAGCTGAAAACCTGAGGGTCGAGGAACTGGTCGAGTTCAGCGACGGATGCCTGAGCCTGCAGGGACGCCGTCTGGTCCTGCACGACATAAATGCGTTCATGCAGTTCCGCCGGGACCTTCTGGCCATGGTCGGTCCGGAGCAGGCCCGGAGAATCCTGGTGCGTTACGGGTTCGCCTGGGGTTATGCCGACGCTGCGGCGATGGCGCGGGTGTTCACCTGGGACGACAAGGTGGAATGGCTCAAGGCCGGGTCGCGCATGCTCAACATCCAGGGGTTGGTCCGGGCCGCGATCAACCGGATCGAGCTGGATGAGCCGAACGGGAAACTGGAGATGGAGCTGACCTGGCACGATTCCCCAGAGAGCGAGCCTCCGGCGGGGCAGGGACAACCGGAAATCGCCCCCTCCTGCTGGGTGCTGACCGGCTACACCAGCGGTTACGCCAGCTACGTGATGGGCGGTGAGGTGTATTTCATCGAGCAGCGCTGTGTCTCGCGCGGCGACAAGGCCTGCCGGGCGCTGGGCAAGGATGTGGAGTCCTGGGGCGAGGAGCTGGCCGCGCACCTGCATTATTTCCAGGCGGATGACATTTACGGCAAGGTCAGCGCCCTGACCGAGGAACTGCGCCACAAGACCCGGGAGCTGGAGCGCGAGCGCCGCCGTCTCGACCTTCTGCGCCGCGAGAGCCGCCGCCTGGTGATCGAGGTGCACAGCGAATCGTTCCGGCGGGTCCTGGAGCTGGCCAACCGGATCGCCCGTTTCGACAGCTCGGTGCTGATCACCGGCGAGACCGGCACCGGCAAGGAGGTGCTGGCCCGTCATATCCACGAGAACAGCACCCGCTCCGGCAACCAGTTCGTGGCGGTCAACTGCGGCGCTCTGCCCGAGACCCTGCTGGAGAGCGAGCTGTTCGGGCACCGGTCCGGGTCTTTCACCGGGGCGATCCGCGACCAGATCGGCCTGTTCGAGCAGGCCGAGCAGGGTTCGATTTTCCTGGACGAGATCGGGGACATCACCCCGGCCATGCAGCTCAAGATACTACGGGTGCTGCAGGAGCGCGAAGTCATGCGCCTGGGCGAGCGCAAGCCGCGCAAGGTGGATATCCGGGTGATCGCCGCCACTAACCGCGACCTGCGCGCGATGATCGCGGAGGGATCATTCCGCGAGGACCTCTATTACCGTCTGGGCGTAATCGAGATCGAGGTGCCCCCGCTGCGTCAGCGGCGCGAGGACATCCTGCCCCTGGCCCGCTATTTCTGCGAACGCCTGTCCCGTCGCCTGAAAATGCCTCGTCTGCACCTGGACGCCCGCTGCCTGGATTACCTCCAGGCCTATGACTGGCCGGGCAACGTGCGCGAGCTGGAGAACGCCATCGAACGGGCCGCGGTGCTCTCGCGCGAGGGCACGGTCCTGCCCGAGAACCTGCCGCCCCAGATCCTGAGTTCGCACAATGTCCGTCATTTCCAGGGTGGCCTGGACCATGCACCCACCCTGGAGCAGGTGGAGCATGACTACATCCAGCACGTACTGCGCCTGGCCGGGGGGAACCAGAGCCGGGCCGCGGCCAGCCTGGGTATCAGCTATTCCACTCTGTGGCGCAAGCTGAAAAGCAGCCCGGAGCACGAGCCCTCGACCTGAGCCGCAAGCCGGGGGGACGGCGCCGCCCCCGAGGGCGCGAACACCTCCTATCCAGCCAGGCAGGGCGCGGCTTTCCGCCTGAGACTCAGGTGAAACCGCGTTGTTTTCGCGCCCAGTGGCGGAACATGTCTCATGGAATTCATCCCGCCGGATGGAGCCCTCAGACCGGGGAGCACCGGCCCGATTGACCTGAAATGGATGCCCCTGCCTCAGAGGTGGGCTGTAATGCCTGGACGATATAATCTATGTATTCAGCCAGCCGGCCCAAATATATTTATCGAACAAATAGAAAACCCTTGTAAATAAACAGAAATAGTGTTATACTACTTTTGTCGGCAGGGAAATCTTTACCTGGCCCTGCTTTTTTGTGGCTGCCGTAATACCCATTCGATGTAGCAGCCATTGTATACCATTTTGCAGTAAGGAGTTTTATTAGATGGCCACCGGAAAAGTGAAATGGTTCAATGAATCCAAGGGCTTCGGATTTATCGAACAGGAAAATGGTGCGGATGTGTTCGTCCATTATTCCGCCATCAACGCGGACGGTTTCAAGACTCTTAGCGAAAATCAGAAAGTCACTTTCGATATCGTACAAGGGCCGAAGGGACTCCAGTCTACGAATGTTGTGCCGGTCAACGACTGACGATCACTCGGCATTGACTTCAACCCCCCGGAAATTATATTTCCGGGGGGTTTTTTGTTTGGCAGGTTGCGTACAGACAACTGTCCCGGCCATTCCAGCCTATTTATGGCAACGGCTTTAACTTAGGTCATGAAAGCCAAAACCTGGAATCACGCAAAGGATGATATTATGAACAGGTCGAAGAGCAGGCTTTCCCGGGTGATCCTGATGCTTCTCGCGGCGCCTGGAATCCTGGCCGCCGAGGCCCACGACTGGGAAAACCCACAGATTGTCGGGATCAACCGTCAGCCGCCCCACGTGCGCAGCGTGCCCGCCGCTGGCCGTGACGCCGCCCTGGCCGGCTCGTACGAGAGCTCGCCCTGGTGCGTGAGCCTCGACGGGGCCTGGAAATTCAACTATGTCAGCCGTCCCGACCTGCGCCCCGTGGATTTCTACCGCGAGGACTACGACATCTCCGGCTGGAGCACGATCCAGGTGCCGGGCAACTGGGAGCTCCAGGGTTGGGGCATCCCGATCTATGTCAACATCCCCTACGAGTTCAAGAAGAACCCGCCCTACATCCAGGCCGACTACAACCCGGTCGGCTCTTACCGCAGGCAGTTCGAGCTGCCGGAAGCCTGGAGCGGGCGGCAGATATATATAGTCTTCGAGGGGGTCAAGTCGGCGTTCTACCTCTGGGTCAACGGCCAGAAAGTGGGGTTCAGCAAGGGCAGCATGACCCCGGCCGAGTTCGACCTGACCGCATTCCTGCGCCCCGGGAAGAACGACCTGGCGGTGGAGGTCTACCGCTGGAGCGACGGCAGCTACCTGGAATGCCAGGACATGTGGCGTTTCGGGGGCATCTACCGGGATGTCTATCTCTACTCCACGCCCAAGCTGCACCTGCGCGACTGGCAGGTGCACACGGATCTGGACCCCAAGTACCGCGACGCCACGCTGCGGGTGGAAATGGAATTTCTCAACAGTTCCTCCGAGGCGCTCGCTTCGGGTCCGGTGGAGCTGAGCCTGCTGGATGCCAAGGGGCAGACAGTCTGCCGTCTGGCTGCGGCCGCGGGCAAGCCGGTCCCGGCCGGGGAGTCGCTGCGCCTCACCGCATCGACCCCGGTCAAAAACCCGGCCAAGTGGTCGGCCGAGGCGCCCAACCTTTACAGCCTGGTGCTCGAACTGAAGGATGAAAAGGGCGCCGTGAGCGAGGCTTTCTGCACCCGGGTGGGTTTCCGCAGCTCGGAGATCAAGGGTGGCCAGTTGCTGGTCAACGGCCAGCCGATCCTGGTCAAGGGCGTCAACCGTCACGAGCACGACCCCGACCGGGGACGCTCGATCAGCCGCGACTGGATGCTCGAGGACATCCGGCTGATGAAACAGTTCAATGTCAACACCGTGCGCACCTCGCACTACCCGAACAACCAGACCTGGTACGACCTGTGCGACCAGTACGGTATCTACGTGATCGACGAGGCCAATATCGAGTCGCACGGCATGGGCTACGAGCCCGATTCCACCCTGGGCAACAACCCGCTCTGGACCAAGGCACACCTGGACCGCACCGAGCGCATGGTGGAGCGGGACAAGAACCATCCCTCGGTCATCATCTGGTCCCTGGGCAACGAGGCCGGCAACGGGGTCTGTTTCTACGCCACCTACGACTGGGTCAAGCAGCGCGACCCCGGTCGCCCGGTGCATTACGAGCGGGCCGAATATGAGCGCAACACCGATATCATCAGCCTGATGTATTCGAGCATCGAGACACTGGAGCAGTACGCGCAGAAACCGCAGACACGGCCTTTCATCATGTGCGAGTACGCCCACGCCATGGGCAACTCCACCGGCAACCTGCAGGACTACTGGGACGTGATCGAGCGTTACCCGCTGCTCCAGGGCGGCTGCATCTGGGACTGGGTGGATCAGGGCCTGCGGCGCTTCGATTCGCAGGGCCATCAGTTCTGGGCCTATGGCGGCGATTTCGGCGATTACCCCACGGACGGCAATTTCTGCTGCAACGGCCTGGTCACGCCTGACCGCAAGCCCCATCCGGGACTGTACGAGGTGAAAAAGGTCTACCAGAACATCAAGGTCCACGCGGTCGACCTGGCTAAGGGCAAGATTGAAATCACAAACAGTAACTTCTTTATTCCGCTGGATTACGTGACCGCGCGCTGGGAGGTGCTGGAGGACGGCAAGACAGTTCAGAGCGGCGAGCTGCCGGCGCTCAAGCTCGCACCCCGCACCAGCGGACAGTACAACGTGCCGTTCAAGGCCCCGGCCCGGGCCGCAGGCCATGAGTATTTCCTCAACCTGCGGTTCGTGCGCCGCGAGGCCGCCCCGCTGGTCCCAGCCGGACATGAGGTGGCGAGCGAGCAGTTGCGTCTGCCGTTCGGCGGCGCGGACAGGGGAGTGCCCTATCCGGGCGAGGGCCCGGCCGGGGGGACCCTGGTCACCCGCCGCTCCGCCGACAGCCTGATCGTGGCCGGCCCGGATTTCCGCGTGGTGTTCGATACGACGAGCGGACTCATCAGCGCCTGGAAGATCGGGTTCCAGAACCTGCTTTTGGGCGGCCCGGCTCCCGATTTCTGGCGCGCCTACACGGATAACGACAAAGGCAACGAGATGCCGGTGCGGCTGGGCCTTTGGCGCAAGGCGAACGCAATCCTGCAGTTGCGCTCGTTCGAGGCCGCGCAGGAGAGCGATTCTTGCGTGACCGTGCGCGCTAAACTCTACCTGCCGGCGGTCCAGGCCGATTATCTGCTCGAATACCGCGTGGGCGCCTCCGGCCAGATCGAGGTGAAGGTGCGTTTCACCCCCAGCCGCGAGCTGGTGGAACTGCCGCGTTTCGGGATGCGGATGGTCATTCCGGGTGATTTCGAGAATATCGAATGGTACGGACGCGGCCCCCAGGAAAACTACCAGGACCGCTGCACCGGCGCCTTTCTGGGGGTGTATTCCGGCACCGTGGCGGGCCAGTTCGCCCCCTACGTGCGGCCGCAGGAAAACGGCTACAAGACCGACGTGCGCTGGCTCAAGCTGTCCAACGGCAAGGGCGGTGGGCTGATCGTGGAGGGCCTGCCCGCGGTCTGTTTCGGCGCGTCGCACTACACCGCGCAGGACCTGGAACGGGCCGACCACCCCAATGAGCTGCGTCCGCGGGAGGGAATCTACCTGAACGTGGACTACAAGCAGATGGGTGTGGGCGGCGACAACAGCTGGGGGGCGCTGACCCATCCGCAGTACTGCCTGCCCTGCCAGGTGTATGAATACTCCTACCGTCTGCGCCCCGTACCCTGAGCGCAGCACGGGTTGAAGAGTCGAGGACAGGCCGGCACTGCCGGCCTGTCCTTTTCTGCTTTAGGGACGGATTTGCCGGCGCGTCATTGTCGGCTCAGCGCGGGTGAGGCAATAGACACTTGAGAAAAAAATGAATTGGGACTTGCGAAAAGGATTTATTAGATTCAGTGTTATAGAATGATAGCTTTGCGTGTGCAAAGTCGTCCTCTCCCAGGGAGAATGTGTTGTTCGTCCATACCGATCACCTCGTCCCGGGCATGCGCCTGAATAAGGACATTGAGCTGCGGGCCGGCAGCTACCTGATCACTCAGCGCGAGCTGGCTGGCAAGGGTCTGGATGAGCGCCTGATCCAGTCGATCCGCAAGTTCTCCGATCAGATCGTGCCGGTAAGCCACCGGATCGGGGTGAAAGAGGACCTCGACACCCTGCGTTCCCTGCGCACCGTGTTGCAGCACGACCTCGACCGGGTCCTCAAGCAGGTGACCGAGGCGAAGGAAACCCCCAATTACCTTCTGCAGGACGAGCTTGAGGAGAAGGTGTTGCGGGTGATGGAGACGATCGTCTCCAACCCGGACATCATCCGGGTCCTGTACGACAACCGCTTCAACTCTCCGGCCGGGCAGAGCCCGACCGCCCTGGTCCTGGAACACAGTTTCCGCGCCGCCCTTCTGTCCCTGGCCCTGGCGATCCGGCTGGGAAGCACCACTTTCTCTTTGACCAGCCTGGGCATGGCCGCCCTTCTGCACGACCTGAGCCTGCTGTCCACCCCGTTCTTTTCGGGTGAGCGCTCGCTGGACGAGTTGAGCCACGAGGAGCTGGAGAGCTTTGTCACCCGCCACCAGATACAGAGCGCCCTCTTGTTCACGGAAAGCGATATCCGGCTCTCGCCCTACCAGAAAGGCGAAATCCTGCACATCCTGGCCAGCCATCACCGTCCGCTGCTTGAGGAGCGCACCCACCGCAACACCCTGGTCTTTCATTTCGCCGACCTGGTGGATGAGCTGATCTCGGACCTGCCGCACAGCGTGCGCTATGGGTTCCGGGCCGACCAGGAGGCGGGGCCCGGACGGCGTTTCAGCCGGCGCAGCGGGCTGGTGCCAGTCCTGGGCGCCCTGGCCGTGATCGCGCACCGTCACGGCGGCCAGGTCCGCCAGGTGATCGCGGCCCTGACCGAGTTGTTCGGGATGCCTGAGTTGATGAACACCGATTATGCCAGCAGCCTGCGCGCGATTGTCGACTGGTGCCCTTACGATTCGGCGGCGCTCTGGCCGGACAGCGAGGGCAACAGCCTTCCGCGGGCCGTGTACTGCCGACGCAGCCGCGAGGATGGTTTCTCCTGCCGGTACATGGTCTTTACCCGCATCGAGGTGCAGCAGCCGGACGGCACATTGCTTGACTATTTCAAATGCGCCGAGCTGGGCCCCCGTCTGCAGCGCCTGAACGAGGGACAGGAGAGCTGAGAAACGCTCCGTCGAATCGAACCCGCTGAAAAACCGGCTCAGGGGTTGTTCCGCCTGAGCCGGTTTTGTTTATCGATCTTGACTTCCATTCCGGGCCGTCATTTCAGACGGTGCGAGTATTCCATGTCGAAAGCCTTCTTGTCCTCCGCGCAGCTTCTGACCAGTTCCTGAAGCTCTTTCGGGGAGGCGGTCAACAGAATGCCGTCGTCCACCAGCTCGTGTTTGATCCGGATTTTATTCTTTTCGATATTATCCTTAAGCCAGTCGTCATCCAGATATGCGATCCCCAGGCTGTCGCCCTCCAGGGACAGGCGCAGAAACGCATGCACAGGTATGGCCAAGAAAGATTCGAGATTGGAATCATTTGTTGTTATATCCATGAACGTATAGCCGCCGATTTTCACCAGACGGCCGACGAAAGACAGCGAGTCCGCTTCACCAATAATTGTTCCACCTTTACCTGAAGTATAGATAAAGTCGTAAGTATTGCCTTTCGGTGATTTGCGGATAGTCCAGCATTCGCTTCTCTTTTCTCCCCAGACTCCAACTATCCCCGAGTCAAAAGACACGTCCTCATCGGTGAAAAGAGAATGCAGAGACAGGGCCGGGCCGCAGCCCAAAAGCAACACCGTGACCAGCGCCAGTGTTGAAAAAGTTGTCTTACGCATCGTTACACTCCTCCTTTGTCAGTGAGATAAGGTTCGAACCGGGCAGCCAGGCTGTTTTTCAGCTCAAGCCGCTCCTGCTCGCTCGATTCAGGCATCGGGTAGAACACCACGAACAGGCTGTCCGCCGACCCGGCCCGGGTGAGCAGAGTGTCTTTCTGTCCAGCCAGATATTCTGTGTACGCGGCAAGCCGTTGACACTGACCGATATAGTCCACCGCAAAGACGTTCGGACGGTTCACCGGGTCCGGGCGGTGCAGGATTGCATAGATTCCCGGAGCATCCGGAGGCTCGGGCTTGTCGCTCAGGCGGCAGGGGCCCTGTATCTTGCCGATCAGTTGAATCTGCGCACCCCAGAGGATTTCGCCGGGATTGAGTGTCCGGGTCGGCCTTGCGGTCCTGCCTATCAGGCCAGCGAACCCGGTCCGGGCCTGGATCATCTCGTGCACCGGCCCCCAGGCCAGAAAGACCGCCACTGCCGCCGCGCCCAGAGCCAGGGCCGGCCTCCAGCCGAAAAGCTTTCGTGTCCTGGACGCCCTGCCGCGCCGCGCGGCTTTCTCCTCCAGCACTTTCAGCAGGATTCGGCTGGAGAAATCCGCAGGCAGCGGCTCCGGCGTGTCGGCCGCGACTATCCGCCCAAGCGCCGCCTGCGTATCTTGCAGACGCGCCAGAACTGCCCGGCACGAGTCACAGTGCTCCAGGTGGGACAGCAACAGTGCGGTCTCGTTTGCGGGCAGATCGCCCGCGGCATACAGGACCAGCCGTTTTTCAGCTTCACGGCAGCGCATCTCTATTTCCTCCTCCCCGTGGGGATTGACTCGACAAGCTCCGGGTAGTGTCTCAGCAGCGCGTCGCGCACCCTCGCTCTGGCCGCAGCCAGGTGAACTCTTACCGCAATTTGGCTGCAACCCAGGATTTGAGCCGTTTCCGAAGTCGAGAAGTCCTGAAGGCCCCGCAGGACAAACACTTTTCTCTGCTTAAGGCTCAGGTTTCCGGCCAGACGTTCGATAGCCCCCTTAAGCTCGTTCCGTTCCAGCTCGCTGCCGGGAGGGTCGGCGCAATCGATCAGGGAGGAATCCTTTTCCACTTCCTCCAGGGATCGCTCCTGCGGACGGCGGTGCTTCCGCAGATAATCGATCGAGACATTGACCGTGATTCTGTACAGCCAGGTGCTGAAACTGTATTTCGGATCGAACCTGTCCAGCGTGCGGAACAGCCGCAGGAAAACCTCCTGCGCAATGTCCTGGGAATCCTCGGAATCGCCGGTCATCTGGTACGCGATGGCCTGGACCCGCGGCGCGTACGAGTCTATCAGCTCACGGAACGCCGTCAGATCGCCGTTAAGGAAATCCTTTATCAACAGATCGTTTTCGTCGTTCACTGGTCCGGTCGTTTCGCGTGTGGGTCCGGTGCTCTGTTCTCAGGAATTCAAGCGCGGCTAAGAAGCTTCCTGATTATATCACTTGTCCTGTCGTCGGGTGAACATTTGTCTGTTTGACGTTCTCACAGGTTATACGTAAAGGGGCTGGTTTCCGTTAAGATTGTATTTCCGGATTCGGCCTGGGGGTGCGCCCGCGGCTTGAATCCGCCCCTGGCTTTTATTAGATTGCGGTTTGCACGGGAAAATTCCGATTACTGTAATGGAGGGATGGATGATACTGGACAAGTTCAGCCTGGCCGGGCGACGGGCGCTGGTGACCGGGGCCAGCCGTGGGATCGGCCGGGCCTGCGCCCTGGGCTATGCCGAGGCCGGGGCGGATGTGGCCCTGGTGAGCCGCTCGGGCGCGGCTTTACGAAAGGTGGCGGTGCAGGTCGAGGCCCTGGGGCGGCGCGCCCTGGTGCTGGAGGCCGACCTGGCCCGGCCCGAGACTGCGGTGCAGGTGGTGGAGGCCACGGAAAAAGAGTTGGGCGGGCTGGATATCCTGCTAAACAACGCCGGGACCACGCGGCGGGAAAAAGCCGAATTCTTCAGCGACGAGGACTGGAATTTCGTGCTGGAGCTGAACCTCCAGGCCGTGTTCCGTCTGTGCCGCGCCGCGGGTGGGCGGATGCTGGAGCGCGGCTATGGACGGATAATCAACGTGGCCTCGCTGCTCAGTTTCCAGGGCGGGATCACCGTGCCGGCCTACGCCGCGGCCAAGCACGCCGTGGCGGGGCTCACCCGCGCCCTGGCCAACGAGTGGGCTGGACGGGGGCTTACAGTCAACGCCCTGGCCCCGGGTTACGTGCGCACCGAGGTCACCGCCGCGCTCCAGGCCGACCCGCTGCGCAACCGTCAGATACTGGAGCGTATTCCGCAGGGACGCTGGGCCGAGCCGGAGGACATGGCCGGTGCGGCGCTGTTTCTGGCCTCGGATGCCGCGTCCTACGTTCAGGGGCATGTCCTGGTGGTGGATGGCGGCTGGATGAGCCGTTGAAAGAGGAGATAAAAGGATGAGAAAGTATTTCCTGCGCCTTTTCCAGTACAATTCCTGGGCCAACCGCCGCGTGCTGGGTGTGCTGGAGCACGATACGCCGTCCGACCCGACGCCGCTCAAGCTGTTCGCCCACGTCCTGGCCGCCGAAAAAATCTGGCTCAACCGTCTGCGCCACATCAACAACGACTCCCTGGCCGTGTTCCCCGAGCTGCCGGTGGAGGGCTGCCGTCCCCTGCTGGCCGATAACGTGCGCGCCTGGACCGAGTTCATCCAGATCCACCCGGAGGATGAGTACTTCCGTATCCTGAACTACCGCAACACGAAAGGCGAGGAGTTCAGCGCACCGGTGGCGGATATCATGGCCCACGTGGCCAACCACGGCACCTACCATCGCGGCCAGATCGCCCGGGCGCTGCGCCAGGCCGGCCTGGAGCCGCCACGCACCGACTTCATCGTGTTTTCTCTTCAATCGCGCGACTGAGCCCACCGACCGGCGGCGCCTGTTTTATTTCGGACTTGACAGACAGGCTGTCGGTGTGTGTATACTGTTCCCATGCCTGTTATTACAACTTTTTATGACAAAAAACCTGGAGGAAGGTCGATGCCGGGTTATATCGCGGTGCTTCTATTGAGTATCTGTCTGTCCCTGGCAGGGCCGCTCAAAGCCGAGGTGCGGGGGCCGCTGGTGGTGGCGGACCGCTGGCCCGAGACCTCGGATGCCCTGGTCTGGCTGCGGGATGCGTTCCGGCTGGATGGGGTGGAGGGCGGCTCCGAGCGGGACAAGGCGGTGAGCCTGTTCAAGTGGGTGCGCCTGTTCAACCGTCTGTGCGAGGGCGTGGGCGGCATGGCCCACGCCTATGAGGGCCCCTGGGGCCGCGAGCAGTTCGTCTTCGACCTCAACAAGCACCTGTTCGTCTACGGCTGGGGCTATTGCAGCACTCACAGTCTGGTGGCCGAGGGCCTCTGGCAGGAGTACACCGGCGACAGCCTGGCAGCCGACCGGGTGGTGGTGATGCACGAAAACGGCGGTTTCCACACTATGTACCGTATCCGCATGGAGGGACGCTTCGGGGCGTTCGACGCGCGCTACGGCTATTACCTGCTGGAGCGGGACGCC
The DNA here is from genome assembly GCA_021372515.1 of bacterium. Classification (NCBI taxonomy): domain Bacteria; species bacterium. Next base: position 6,802 of record JAJFUG010000113.1, on the reverse strand, counting down.
CCGGAGGCCCGGATCCTGGACTGGGAGGGCGTGGGGGATGACCGCAACGTGCGGGCGAACCTCGGCTACAGGAACCGCTGCCGTCCGTTCGTCGAGTTCCCGCAGCACGAGTTCGAGCGCCTGCTCTGGCTGAAGCCCAAGCCGATGTTCCAGTCCGAGGACGCCTGGCGCGCCGCCGGGGGTGAGCCGGAGGTGGTGTTCCGCGACCGTCAGTACCGCCTGGGCGCCCCGCGCCACGACATGAATTTCAGCCTGCCGCGCGGCGCCACTATTGAGCGCTGGTGGGACAACCGGATGAAAAAATGGTACGTGCCCAAGGCCGACAAGGACATGTTCCTGCCAGAGGGCCGTTTCTACCGGATCGGGGCCAGCATGACCGGGGCGGATGGCGAGAAGAACGACCCGAATTACAAGCTCATGCGCCCCTATATGACACGCGTGCCGTCCGGCCTGGGCTACCCCTCCTACCTGGAGGGCGACCTCTCCCTGGGCCAGGCCTGGGGTAAGATCACCTATCGCCCGCAACTGTGGCGCGGCGACCTGGACGAGGTCAAGGCCTCTGGTGAGGGTCTGGCAACCTATGCCTCCGCTCCGTTCATCCGTCCTGCGGCCGATGGCGGCACGGGCGAGTGGGTGCTCCAGTTCTACAGCCCCTATATCCTGGTGGACGGTTTCGTGGCCGGTACGCTGGTGGGGGGCAAGGATGATAAAGTGGAGCTGTCGTTGCAGAGCGAGGCTGCCAGTCCCCGCGGGCCGGTCCAGGAGGCCGAATGGCTGCCCTGGCGCAGTCTGGCCGACAAGCCGGGCGAGTTCCTGGTCACGCTGGACCGGACGGATGCCGCCGAGGGCGGGAGCACTTTCCACGGCGCCTACCGCTACCGTCTGCGCCTCAAGCTGGCCGCTGCCGGGCAGGCCTCGGCCGTGGGTCTGAGCGACCTGCGCATAGTCACGTTCTTCGAGAACGGGATCATGTCCCTGCCACAACTGTTCGAGGGGGACAACCGGGTGCAGTTCAAGGTGCAGGACGCCGCCCAGGTCAAGGGGGATATCCTGGTAACTTACCTGTGGAGCGACAGCCTGGGGCAGAGGACCGACTGCAAGCGCCTGACTCCCGAGATGTTCTTCCAGGACAACCGGGCGCTCTACCATATCGAAACACCGGGCCTCGTGCGCTGTGACGGCCTGATTGTCTCGTATCCCTGATTTGTCACGGGCCGGGCGTGGGCCCCACCTCTTCGTGTTGAACGGAAGGGATAAGACCGATCCACGCCGGGAACCCTCCTCCCGATGGAGGCATGACGCCTGAATCATCCGGCAATCCCGGAGGAGGCGCAGATGTTCGAATCGGCGGAACTGGGACACAAGATCGACAAGAAAACCTTCGAACAGGAGGAGCCGGTACTGCGCGAGCAGTTGCTCGATGCACAGCTTGAAGCGGTCAAGAGCGGCCGTTTCGCGGTGATCCTGATCCTGGCCGGCATGGATGGCGCCGGAAAGGGCGAAACCTTGAGCGTCCTCAACGCCTGGCTCGATCCGCGCCACGTGCAGACCAACGCCATGGGCACACCCTCGGATGAGGAGCTGGAGCGCCCGCCGATGTGGCGCTACTGGCGCGCCCTGCCGCCCAAGGGCAAGATAGGCGTTTTCGTCGAGTCCTGGTACAACGAGCCGATCCGCCGCCGGGTCTCGGAACAGACCGGCAACTCCGAGTTGGATCAGGCCATGGAGCGTATCAACCGTCTGGAGAAGATGCTCTCGGATGACGGGGTGGTGATACTCAAATACTGGCTGCACCTGTCCAAGGAGCAGCAGAAACGGCGTTTCCGCAAGCTGGAGAAAGACCCGGACAGCCGCTGGCGGGTGAGCGATAACGACTGGAAGAACCACAAGCAGTACGACACTATCCGCCGGGTCTGGGAGCACGCGATCCGTCAGACCAGCACGGCCGAATCCCCCTGGACCATAGTCGAGGGCACCGACCCGCGCTTCCGCCACCTGACCGTGGGCAAAAGCCTTCTGCAGGCCCTTCAGCACCGCCTGGCCAAAAACGACAAGCCGGCCGCGGCCGCGGTCACCACTCCGCCCCTGATGCCGGCCATCGACAACCTGCACGTGCTGCGCGCCATGGACCTGAGCCAGAGCCTGGACAAGGAGGCCTACCGCCGGGAGCTGGAGAAATACCAGGGGCGGCTCAACTTGCTCACCCGTCACCCCAAGTTCCATGAGATATCGATGGTGGCCGTGTTCGAGGGCAACGACGCCGCGGGTAAGGGCGGGGCGATCCGGCGTGTCACCGGCGCTCTGGATGCCCGCTGCTACCGGGTGATCCCCATAGCCGCGCCCACCGAGGAGGAACGTGTCCAGCCCTACCTCTGGCGTTTCTGGCGCCACCTTCCCCGCCGCGGCGTGATCACCGTTTTCGACCGCTCCTGGTACGGGCGGGTAATGGTCGAGCGGATCGAGGGGTTCTGCTCCGAGCATGACTGGATGCGCGCCTACAGCGAGATGAACGATTTCGAGGAGCAGCTTGTCCGTCACCGCACCGTGATCCTCAAGTTCTGGCTCGCGATCAGCAAGGACGAGCAGCTCACCCGGTTCAAGGAGCGCGAGAACACCACGTTCAAGCATTTCAAGATCACGGAGGAGGACTGGCGCAACCGTGACAAATGGGAGCAGTACGAGGTCGCGGTCTGCGACATGATCGACCGCACCAGCACCGAGATCGCGCCCTGGACCCTGGTCGAGGCCAACGACAAGTATTTCGCCCGCATTAAGGTTCTTCGCACTTTCTGCGACCGTCTTGAGGCGGCGCTGAAGAGCCTCTGAATCGAAGCCGGTCCGGCAGGGCCGTGGAGGATGGATGCACAGGATGTCATGGATTGGGTTCGCAATGTTCCTCTGCCTTTACGCGGCCCGGGCCGTGGCGCAAGGACCCGTGGCCACGCCCGCGCTCCTGGACCGGGACGATTTCTCGCGCTACGCGCCGGGCAGGTTCGGCGAGTATGTCAAGCCGGGCTTCCCCGAGTACCACCACGTGCCGCGCGAGTACATGGGCGGCTGGGAGGTGGTCAACAACCGCGGTCCCGAGGAATGGAAAATATTCCTGGCAGACAGCGCCCGGGTGCTCGAATATCTGGGCTACAACAGCTCGGTCTGGACCCATGACTATATCTACCCGATGTTGGTGCGCGGCGACCGTGACTGGAGCGACTACGCCGCGGAGGTGACTGTCACGCCGTTCACCCGGACCGACCTGAACGGGGTGGTGTTCCGCTACCAGAACGGCCGTCACTACTACCTGTTCGCCCTGGGAGCGGGGGACACGCTCACCCTGCGCGCCCGGGACGGGGAGAAGGGTTTCCGCGAGGATGGCTGGTACGAGCTGGCCGCGGGGCATTTCGCCACCGACCCCATGCGGCGCTACTGCCTGCGGGTGGAGGCTTCCGGCGACCGGATAAGCTGCTTTATCGACGGCCGGCCGGTGCTCCAGGCCCGCGACAAACGCTTCGACAGCGGCAAGGTGGGGCTGTTCGCCACCTGCCCGGCGCGTTTCCACGGCATCACTGTCGGCACGACAAAGGCCGAGGACAAACGCTATCAGGCCTTTGTCCAGCGGCGCGACATCCTTCTGGACAGCCTGCGGCGCGCCAACCCGCAACCGGTGGTCTGGAAACGGATCAAGATCGAGGATTTCGGGGCGGCCCGCGCCCTGCGCCTGGGCGACCTGGACGGGGACGGGAGGCTGGATATCCTGCTCATCCAGAACATCCCGTTCTTCGACGCCAACTACAACCGGGTGAGCTGCCTGACCGCAATCGACCTGGATGGCCATCTGCTCTGGCAGTGGGGCCTGCCCGACACCGACCACGCCTGGCTGAGCTACGATCCGGCCGTGCAGATACACGACCTGGATGGGGATGGGAAGTGTGAGGTCATTTTCGCGGACGGGGAGTGGGTCAAGGTGCTGGAGGGAAGCACCGGCAAGGAAAAGGCCCGTTACGGCGTGCCGGAGTCGAAAATCCTGCCGGACGAGACAAGCTGGCGCGAGTACAGCCACTACTACCGCCGCGACCTGCTGCCGTTCCTGAATGTCGACTGCTTCGCTTTCTGCGACCTGCGCGGCACAGGCAAGCCCCAGGATGTGATCATCAAGGACCGTCACACCCGCCTCTGGGCTTTCACCACCGATTTCAAGCCCCTCTGGACCGCTACGGCCAACCTGTCGCATTATCCGTCGTTCATCGATTACGACCACGACGGCAGGGACGAGGTGCTGATCGGCTACTCGCTGTTCGATGACAACGGCAAACAGCTCTGGACCCTGGACGACCAGTTGCAGGAGCACGCGGACGGTATCCTGGCCGCGGACCTGAGCCTGGCCGGCAAGCCGCCCAGGGTGTTCATTTCGGCCAGCGATGACGGGGTGGCGGTGGTGGACCTGGCCAGCGGCAAACTGCTCAAGCACCACCGGGTGGGACACGCCCAGACCCCCACTGTGGGGAATTTCCGGCCGGATGTCCCGGGGCTGGAATACTGCAACATCAACTACTGGGGCGAGCCGGGGATGATAACCCTGTACGACAGCAACGGGGACGAGATCATACATTTCGAGCCGTTCCACGGCGGCTCGCCGGTTCTGCCGGTCAACTGGCGCGGGGACGGCAGCGAGCTGATCTGCCTGTCCACCAGCCCGGACGGCGACGGGGGGCTGTATGACGGCTGGGGCCGCTGCGTGGTGCAGTTCCCCTCCGATGGCCACCCGGACCTGGCCTACGAGGTCCATGATCTGACCGGCGATCCGCGGGATGAGATAATCACCTGGGACCCTCAGTGGCTCTATATCTACACCCAGGACCGGGAATGCGGCGCGGACAGTGTTTACGCCCCGAAGCGGCCGCCGCTCTACAACGAGAGCAACTACCGGCCGATAGTCTCCCTGCCGGGGTGGGAGAAGAGGGCGGGGAAGAAGGGCGTGAGAATTTATTGAAAAAATGCAGGGCTAAGTGCTCTTGGGCTTCAACGCGCGCCGGGGCTTGGCAGTTATTGTACTGCATGGACTATGTCAAAATGCGTGTGGCAATGGTGCACCCAGGCCGAGACCGTCTTTCGAGAGCAGTTGAAGTGGATGAGACGTACATTGGTGGTAAAAGGTCTTGGGAAAACGTGGCCGTGGGACGCCAGGTAAAATTTCTGTTGTTATCGCGGTCCAAGAAGAGGCTGGACGTATAGGTCGAATCCGACTTTTACGCGTGTCTGATACATCGGCAATAGTTTGGCGCAAGCGGTGCAAGCGCGCATTGAGCCTGGATCTGTAGTACGAACGGATGGTTTTAGCCATTATGGGCTTCTGAGCAGCCTTGGATATACCCATTCCGTTGCCCGTAAAGAGTCTGGCATTGGAGATAATCCCTTGCCTATGGTAAAGCGGGTGTCATCTTTGCTTAAGCGCTGGCTCCTGGGTACTCATCAGGGCGCTGTTCGTAGTTCTCATTTGGAATACTGCCTGGACGAGTTCACCTTTCGTTTCAATCGACGGACATCCCGTTCCAGAGGAGTGCTTTTCTATCGGCTCGTTCAACAAGCTGTTGCTATTGAACCAATAACAACTGAAAGAATACTGCGTGCTTCACCCGTTTCCTAAACCACAAAATGTCGTATGTGGTTTATACATGTGCATAGCCAGATTCATGAATTGCCCATCGCCTGTTCTTCCGGATTACGATGCAATCTCATTCCAGCCGCGACCCCAAAGGGTCTGGCTGTTTCAGACAGAGAAAGCAAACCCGCCTCAGGCCCGGCTGCGCCCGGCCTCCAGGTCCTCGGCCAGGGCGGCGATAAGCCGCTGCTGCTCCGGGCCGAAACCCCACTCCGCAATCTTGTTCTCGCTCAGAAGGTCTTTCAGCTCGGGCAGCACCAGGAGGTCGCGGGCCATCTCGCCGGTCATGGACATCCCCACGAACGCGGCCTCGTCGTGACGCTCGAAAAAGCTGCGCAGGCCGCGAGACGGGTCGCCCTCGATCTCGTTGAAATAGCTGCCGTAGATGTGCAGCGAGCCGCTGTAATCGGCATAACTGCCGGTGCGGCAGGGCGCTCCGGTGCGGCGGCCAATCTCACGGGCGATCCAGTCCTGCAGGAACGTGAGGGCGATAACGTTGTCGGGCCAGGCCTTGTAGAGGTCGCGCGAGCGCCAGAACGTGTTCATGTTGAGCACCAGCCCGCCGTCGCCGTCCTCCAGCGCCCGGAGCTGTATCTCCCGCAGGCAGGGCACGTCCTCGCGCAGGTAGTTGTCGATGAACGGGATGGCGGTGGTCATCACCGCCCGGCGCGAGTGCGGGGTCTCGGCGATACGGGTTATAGCCAGCTCGATCTGGTTCATCGTGCGGTTGTCCAGCGCCTCGAACAGGGCCTCGGCCGGGTTGCCGGACACGCCGGCCGCCAGCGAGGCCGCGGCCGCGATCAGGTCGGGGTAGCGGCGCAGACGGCCGGAGTAGGTGTAGGGCCAGCGTTTCTCATCCGGCACGCCGCCCTGGGCAACCGCTGTGGCCAGCTCGCGCATGGAGAGCACCAGGTGGTCCTTGGCCCCCATGATCTCGGCGATGTAGGCCCCGATCTCGGAGTGAAGGATGGGCGGGTAGCGCGGCTCGGCGAACGGGTCGGCGATCTCGATCAGCACGCGGGCGTCCCGGCTGGGCGGGTCGAGGAATTCTCCGGACGGACCCTTGCGGTCGTACTGGGTTTGGATACGGGCGCCGTGCTCCCAGACCGCCTGGATGGCGCGGAAATGGGCCTGGGGGATATTGTC
>JAJFUG010000112.1 GCA_021372515.1 bacterium | reverse complement strand
CAACCCTTGCGCAGAGCTTTCTTGTATTCCGCCTCGCTGTCGCGCGGCTCCTCCGGCTCAGGCGCGTTGCTTCGCATGCGGCCTCAATATCTGTTTGGAGCGGAAACGGGTCATTTGGCGCTGTTTTCGTCCGGCTCTTCCTCACCGATCAACCCGGACTTTTTCAGCACCTCTTGGGACACTGCCTCGCAAATGTCGGCGTGCTCCTCAATGAAAGCCTTCACGTTCTCCCGTCCCTGGCCCAGGCGCTCCGAGCCGTAGGAGAACCAGGCCCCGCTCTTCTCGATGATCCCCAGGTCCACGGCCAGGTCGAGCAGGGATCCGCTGGAGCTGATCCCCTTGTCGAACATGATGTCGAACTCGGCCTCGCGGAACGGAGGGGCGACCTTGTTCTTGACCACCTTGACCCGGGTGCGCATGCCCGTAACAGTGTCGCCGTCCTTGATGTTCCCGATCTTGCGGATGTCCAGGCGCAGCGAGGAGTAGAACTTGAGCGCCCGTCCGCCGGTGGTGGTCTCCGGGTTGCCGAACATCACCCCGATCTTCTCGCGTATCTGGTTGATGAAGATCATCGAGGTGTGGCTTTTCTGGATCGTGGAGGTAAGCTTACGCATGGCCTGGCTCATCAAGCGGGCCTGCAGGCCCACGTGGCTGTCGCCCATCTCGCCCTCGATCTCGGCCCGCGGCACCAGGGCGGCCACCGAGTCGACCACGATCACGTCGATGGCGTTGGAGCGCACCAGCACCTCGGCGATGTCCAGGGCCTGCTCGCCGGTGTCGGGCTGCGAGATCAGAAGGTTGTCCAGGTCCACTCCCAGGCGGGAGGCGTAGTTAGGGTCGAGCGCGTGCTCGGCGTCGATGAAAGCCGCGGCGCCGCCCTTTTTCTGGCTGCTCGCGATCACGTGCAGGGCCAGGGTTGTCTTGCCCGAGGATTCCGGGCCGAAAATCTCGGTCACCCGGCCGCAGGGGATGCCGCCGATGCCGATGGCGATGTCCAGGCCCAGTGCGCCGGTCGAGATCGCATCCACACGCACCTTGGCCCCGTGCTCGCCCAGTTTCATGATTGCGCCCTTGCCGTACTGACGCTCGATGTGGCTGATCGCCAGGCCGATCGCTTTCTGCTTTTCCTGCTGGATATCTGCTGCCATCCGGCGCTCCTTGCGACAGGTTGATATTCGTGCAATTGTTTAAGAGGGAAGATATTACACCGGCAATGGCTTGTCAATAGCCTCACTCGGCGATTACGGCCGCGCTGCAGCGCGGACTGCCTCCGCCGTGTCGCTCCACCATCTCCGCGGTGAAAACGGCCCGGCCGAGCAGGGTCTGGCGCTCCAGGCCCGCCGGGGCATAGAGCACCACCAGGGCGCGCCGGGTGTCCGGACGGATCGAGGTGCGCTCGCTGTCCGCGGTCGGGCTGCCGAACGGCCCGGCCGAGTCGGCCAGGGTGTAGCGTCCGGCCACGTTGATTGCATCCTTGCGGATGCCGCCGAAGCTTTCGCCGGGCAGCCCCAGGCGCAGGGTGATCGAGCCCCCCTCGATCCGGTCCAGATCGAACAGACCCAGGGGCAGAAGGTAGTACAGGCTGCAATAGTTGATCGTGTCGACCAGAGAGTTGACCCGGTAAAGCTCCTTGCCCTTGATCACCCGGCGGATCAGGGCCTCCGAGGCCGGCCGCCAGCGGGTGGGGTCAACGCCAATCGCCTTGTAGAGCTGGCGTGCGGCCTCGATCCCCGGCACATGGCTGATCGTGGCGCCGCCGTAGCGGACGTGCAGCTCGCGGCAGAGCGGATCGAACAGCCCGCTCCACAGCCCGGCCCCGTCATCGATAGCCAGGCCCTCGACCGCGAAAGCTGCCAGGCGCACCGTGCCGCTCAGGGCGGGATCGATCCCGAGAGACGGTAAAGTCATGGCTGAAAGTTCCGGCTGGATTTGGCAGGTAAATGATAATGGGAATGCACCGCAGAGAAGATAAAACATCCGGCCGCCACGGGCAAGAAACAGGCAGGCCGCCCGGAGCATCCCCTCCGGGCGGCCTGTGTGGAACCGGGGCAGGGAAAACCTACTTTGGTTCGTTATCCCCGTTGTCCACGGTCAGCTTGCTGTAGGCGCCGAAATTGCCCGATTCCAGCAGTCTTTCCTGGATTTCCCGCGCCCGCACCCGCTGTGCGGCGGTCAGGCGGTAGTAGATCAGCAGGGCCACGCCGATCGCGGTCGAGGCGATGGCGGCGAAAAACAGGTCCTCGTCGCCGTAATGAAGAAAGATCGAGACAACACCGGCCAGGCCAACGGCCAGGAACACCAGGCCCCAACCGAGCGCCTTGTCGCCCGGCAGACTGATCTTCAGCGTGTTGCTGTCCGGGTTGATCCCCTGCTTGATCAGCTCGATGCGCTCGCTGTGACGGCGCGAAACCACGACCCAGACTATGAAAGCCGGCATTGTGAATACTAACAGCACCGCTAAGAAACCAATCATTTCCTCATTCATTCTTGCCTCCGGTTGAAGTTTATCGGGTTGAAACCGTTTTTGTTTCGTCCGTTCTGGTGAATATGACGAGACCCCTGCGGGGATGATTTCAACTTTTTTCAAAATTATCTAAAATTTTTTTGATATAAAAGGTATTGCCCGCAGAAAATAATCCGTCCTTGCCAGCTCCGCCTGAGGAAACCGCAGAAAAAAGTGAAATTATTCCCCGCCAGCCGTGGTCTTAGAAAATGAAAGCGGCCGGGACCTCAAAAGCATACGAATCCGGCTGGAGCGAGTTATATTGAAACAGGACAACTTCTTCCGGCCGGTGCGATGCCCAGTAACGCCACTTACGATTTCAGGACCATCCTTGCAGAATACCAGGACCGGGTGTACAACCAGGCCTGGCGCATGCTCGGCAGCCGCGAGGAGGCCGAGGAAGCGGCCCAGGACGCGTTCCTGAGGATATACCGTGGGCTGGAGGATTTCCGCGGGGAGAGCCAGCTTTCGAGCTGGATATTCCGGATCGTGGCCAATGTGTGCATCACCCGGCTGCGGCGCAAGCAGATGCGCATGGACAGTCTGGATGAGCCGGTGGAGGAGGGTGGTGGCGGACGGGCCGTGCTGGAGAGCCTGGCCGATGATAGCCTGAACCCCGAGGAAGAGCTGGAGGCCGAGCAGACCGCCGAGAACCTGCGGGCGCAGGTGAGGCGCCTTCCTCCGCTCTGGGCCCAGGCCATAAGCCTGCACCATTACGAGGGCCTCTCATACGAGGAAATAGCCGAGGCGATGCAGATTCCACGGGCCACGGTGGCTACCTACATCCTGCGCGGGCGCCGTCAGCTGGCAAAACAAATGATTGCGGAAACAGGTGAAAACGCTATACATTAGAGGTTGAAGGGAGGGCGCGATGGATTGCAGAGAGTTCGACAGATGGGTGGCCGAGTACGCCGAGGGTGCGCTCGACCCGGAGCTGGCAGCGCGTATGGAGAACCACCGGGCCGGGTGCCCGGCCTGCGCTGAGCTGGCCGCGCTGAGCGAAAGGGTGCTCCTGGCCCTGGACGAGGCCCCGACGGTCAAAGCGCCGGCCGGGTTCAGCAACCGGGTGCTGGCCGCGGTGGCAGTGGAGGAGAAACGTCTCGCCGCCGAGCAGGCGGCTTACTTCCGGATGCTCAAGCGCAGCCTGACCGCGCTGTTGATCCTGGCAGGTTTCTGCGGCACTTCCCTCTACTTCTGGATCGGTAAAGCGGTCAGCCAGCCGATTGAGAATGCCGCCGCAAGCCTGGAGGGCAG